>MFMD01000014.1:0-7121 GCA_001781715.1 Candidatus Kaiserbacteria bacterium RIFCSPLOWO2_01_FULL_55_19
AAACCGCGTTACTTTTCCCTGAACTGCAGATACGCATGTCATCTCGTCAGGAGTAAGAGATTGGCAATTGATCTGTCGTCCTCCCCTACACTGTACGAGGGTTTCGTCTCTCGCCTTGAACCGCTATACAAGAGAAGGAGGGTTGAAGGACCGACACTTCTCTGTCAGGTGGCTAGCGGAAAGGTATCGGAGGAAGGGTTCGGGTATTTCATCAAATTCACCGTGTTAGGGGAGGAGTTCATTCTGCCGCAGTCGTTTTACAGTGATTGCAGAGCGGCTATCCCCGAGCGGGTTCGGCGCCGCTTCTGACGCCGTTTCGCGAGGCCCCAAGTACTAGCTCTGTACGGGGCCTCTTTCTTTTACCGCACGCTCTGGTAGCCACCGGGAACACCGCCTTTGGAGAGGACAATTTGCCAGAGCTGCGTGTCGCGTGCGCGGAAGGCGCCCGCACAGATGAGGAGATAGTACTTCCACATCCGATAAAACCGTTCTCCGTACTTTCCTTTCAGTCTCGGCCATGCCCTATCAAAATTCTTGAACCACGCCATCAGGGTCTTGTCGTAGTCGGCGCCGAAGTTATGCAGGTCTTCTACAATAAATAACCTCTCTGTCGCCTTCCCCAGTTGTGCGATAGACGGCAGGAGGCCGCCGGGGAAAATATATTTATTAATCCACGGGTCACTCGTGAGGCACGAGATAGGATACCCAATCGTGTGGAGCAAGAAGAGACCATCATCCTTCAAACACCGGTTCGCGACTTCAAAATAAGTCCGGTGATTCTTGACTCCCACATGTTCAAACATACCGAGTGAGACGATGCGGTCAAATTGCTCATTCACCTCACGGTAGTCCTGCACGCGAATTTCTATGGGGAACCCTTTACAGAGTTCTCGTGCGAGCACCGCCTGCTCCTTGGAAACGGTCAGCCCCACAACCGAGACACCGTACTTTTCTGCCGCATATTTGGCGAAGCTCCCCCACCCGCATCCGATATCCAGAATGTGGTCTCCTTTCTGGAGCCCCATTTTCTTGCAGACGAGCTCCAGCTTCGCCTCTTGCGCCTCGTCTAATGTCTTTTGAGGCGAGCCGCCCCAGTATCCGCAGGTATATACCATCCGCTTGTCGAGCATCGCTTCGTAGAGGTCATTCCCAAGATCATAGTGGACCTCGCCCACGGTAAACGCACGTTCTCTTGACTGCAGATTGAAGAGAAATGCTTTGGCCAGCGTGAGAACCGAGGCAAGGTTTATCGCAATCCCTCTTTCCACATGAGCGCTCAACGCCTTGTTGATGAATGCATCAAGCGCATTCGCGTCCCACCAGCCGTCCATATACGCCTCGCCTAACCCTAGCGTCCCGTAGCGAATCACGCGATTAAAGAATCGCTCGTCGTAGACGGTAATATCCTGCGGGCGATTCCCGCCTATTTGTATATCAGCTTTCTCTAGCAACTCGGTAACAAACACGCGTGCGGACACCATGTCACAATAATATACATCACTTACTTGCAAGAATCACTTTTCCTTAACGTAGCCTATAGGCGATACTAAGGTAAAGTAGAAATATAGAATGTGGCGAGACTGTGTTACCGGCGGGCTTTGGCGCGGTCGTTTTCAGTCAAATATTGTTTGCGTAAACGAACAGATTTCGGCGTGATTTCAAGATACTCGTCGTCCGACATTATTTCCATCCCGCGCTCAATGGTGAGGTCAATCGTCGGCACCAGCGTGAGTGCCTCGTCCATACCCGAGGAACGCACATTTGATTGGTTCTTCCCTTTCGTCGGGTTCGCCATCATCTCTTCGCCTTTCGCGGTGTTGCCGATGACCATACCCTCGTACACTTCGGTTGCCGGCTTGATATAGAGCTGGCCGCGGTCTTGGAGATACCAGAGCGCGTAGCCGAGCGATTTGCCGGTCGCCATTGAAATCATTGAGCCGACTTGCCGCTTCTTAATCTCGCCCGCGTACGGCTTGAAGCCGAGCACCCGTGAAGAGAGAATTCCCTCTCCTTTCGTATCAATGATGAACATATTTTTGTAGCCGAGGAGTCCGCGCGTCGGGCCGACCAGCGTGAGGCGCACACTGTTACCGTGTTGCGTGAGATTCTGGAGTACGAAGGCGCGGAGCCCCAGCTTCTCAATAATGGCACCCTGAAATTCTGACGGCGTATCAATAATGACTTCTTCAAACGGCTCTAATTTTGCCGGATGCCCCTCCGGGTCCGTCCCTTCGCGGATGATGACCTGCGGTTGGGAAATCTGGAGTTCATACCCCTCGCGGCGCATATTCTCTAAGAGGACGGCGATATGGAGTTCTCCGCGACCGGACACGCGGAAGGATTCTGCCGTTCCGAAGTCAATCTTCAGGCCGACATTGACCTCGAGTTCTTTCGTCAGCCGTTCACGTATCTGGCGGCTCGTCACATACTTCCCCTCCTTCCCTGCAAAGGGCGAATTATTGACAAGGAAGTTGAGTGCAATCGTCGGTTCGTCAACCGCAATCGCGGGTAGCGGTGCCGCTGATTCGTCCGTGGTGATTGTCTCGCCGATATAAATGTCGGGAAGACCGGCGATAAGCGCGATATCACCGGCGCTCGCCTCAAGCGCTTCTACGCGCTCAAGCCCTTTGAAGGTAAATATCTTCGTTGTACGGCCTGTGCGCGTTGTACCGTCTGGCTTCTTAATCCACACCGTTTGGTTCGGGCGCACCGTCCCCTTGTAGATGCGACCGACCGCGAGCCGACCCATAAAGTTGTCGTAGGCGAGGTTAAACGGTTGGAGCAAGAGTGGCGCGTCTGCCGATGCAGAAGCATTTGCCGCCGGCACCTTCTCAAGGATGAGGTCCAGAAGCGGGGTGAGGTCCATATTCTCTTGTGTACCGCCCATCATAAGATCATCTGGCTTTAGTGACGCCCGACCGTCACGTCCAATCGCGTACACAACAGGAAAATCAGACTGTTCGTCCGAGGCGCCGAGCTCAAGGAAGAGCTCAAGCACCTGCTCCTCGCAGCGCGCGGGGTTCGCCGCCGGCTTATCAATCTTATTTAAGACAACAATCGGCTTAAGACCGAGCTCCAGCGACTTCTTCAATACGAAACGCGTCTGCGGCATCGGCCCCTCCTGCGCATCCACAACAAGAAGCACGCAGTCAATAGAACGGAGCACGCGCTCAACTTCAGAGCCGAAGTCGGCATGCCCGGGTGTGTCCACGATGTTTATCTTGGTCCCCTTATATTCCACCGCCGCATTCTTCGCGTAAATAGTGATACCGCGCTCGCGCTCAATCACATTCGTGTCCATCGTGGTGCCCTCCGGCGACGCGCCTGTCTGCTTCAGGATGGCGTCAGTCAAGGCCGTCTTCCCGTGGTCCACATGTGCGATTATCGCTATATTTCTAATCTCCATACGAAAATGATACTGCGAATTCTTGCCCCGTTACAACACGAGGTTTTGCGAGTTTTGTAATGGGGTCCATAAAAATAAATCCGCCAGCTGGCGGAAGCCCGCAGACGGTACATTCAACATACCACTAAACTACGGTTATGCAAAGGTCATTGCTTGAGGCCGAGACCTTTCTTGAGGAAATACCAATTCACCCCGAGGAGAATGCCGGTGAGGAGGAGCAGGACCGCGGTACAGATGAAGATGGACACATCGCTCGTGCCGAGGAAGCCGTACCGGAAACCGTTGATAATGTAGAAAACGGGGTTCGCGAGCGACAGTGTCTGCCAGAGGGGAGGGAGCGAGTGGATGGAGTAGAACACGCCGCCGAGATAGACAAGCGGGGTGAGCACGAAGGTCGGAACAATCGTGATGCTGTCAAAGCTCTTGGCGTAGATGCCGTTAATGAGCCCGCCGAGCGAGAACACGAGCGAGGAGAGGAAGAGGAAAAGAAGAACGATAAGCGGGTGCGCGACAGACGGGAGCGCAAAGAAGAACGAGACGATAAGCACCAGCACCCCTACCAGCATTCCGCGGATAATGCCGCTCGTGATGAAGCCGGCGATAATAACAAGCGTTGGAGTTGGTGAGACGAGAACCTCGTCAATGTTGCGCGAGAAGAACTTGGCAAAGAAGAATGTGGATGCGACTTCCATAAACGCACTCGTGATAACCGAGAGCATCACGAGACCGGGTACGACAAAGAGGATATAGGGTACGCCGTCCAGTTCTCCGATTCTGGAGCCGAGAATAGTGCCGAAGATGGCGAAGTAGAGGACGGAGGTGACGAGCGGAGGCAGAAGCGTCTGCGACCAAATACGGAATATGCGGATGACGCCCTTGCGCACGATGGTATAGAAAGAAATGAATTGTTTCTCAAGGGGCATACTAGGTTTGTTCGCTGGTGAGCTTCACAAAGATATCCTCAAGCTTGCCCCCGCCGTATCCTGAAGTGCCTCCCTCGTGGGTCTTGAGCACCTCTTCCATAGAGCCGGCGAGGATAATCTCGCCCTTATTGATGATGGCGACATGCGAAGCGAGTCGCTCCGCTTCCTCTAGATAATGCGTGGTGAGTAGAATAGTGATGCCCTGCTTCGTAAGCGCAGTGAGGTAGTCCCACATACTACGACGAAGCTCCACATCCACCCCTGCCGTCGGCTCGTCCAGAATGAGGAACTTCGGCTCGTGGATAAGCGCGCGGGCAATCATCAATCGGCGCTTCATACCGCCCGAGAGGCGAAATCCAATCTGATCCATCTTGTCACCGAGACCGAGGTCTCCCAGAATCTTCTTTGCGCGCGGGATAGCGACGGAACGCGGGATGCCGTAGTAGCCCGCCTGATTCACGACGACATCAAGCGGTTTCATCCACGGGTCAAAGTTTATTTCCTGCCCGCAGAGCCCGATGAGTGCGCGTGTCCACTCGGGCTCTTTCTCAATATCAATGCCGTGCACGCTGACCGACCCAGCCGTCTTGGTCACAAGCCCTGTCACAATTCCTATAAGCGTAGTCTTACCCGCTCCGTTCGGCCCAAGCAGGGCGAAGAAGTCTCCCGAGGGTACTTCAAGCGAAACACCCTTAAGTGCTTGTGTACCGCTCGCATAAGTCTTCTCCAGATTCTTGATAGTAAGCGCCGGTTCATTCATTGAGATACCGATTGTATCACACACTCCAAAACCATATCGAATTTGCGGCATAAAACACGCTACAATAAGCGGGATGGGGGTGAATAAACAGAATGGGAATAGGAGCTACCTGCTGCAGGATGTGGCGATAGTCGTTATCAGTGTGCTCGTTGCGGTACTCCTCGTGCGCACCAATACGCTCGCCAACCTCCTCACATCAACTGAGGGAATGGGGTTCTTGGGTGCGTTTGTCGCGGGGATGTTCTTCACCACTCTCTTCACGACGGCACCCGCTATGGCGGCACTCGGAGAGGTCTCGCTCCTGCACGGTATCCTCTACACGGCGGTCTTCGGAGCGCTCGGGAGTGTTGTGGGCGATCTTATTATTTTCCGATTCGTGCGCGACCGTTTCTCGGACCATATAGCCGAGATGCTGACGCACCAGAGCATCTGGCGCCGCCTTCATCTCTTGTTCAAGCGGCGTGTCTTCCGCTGGGGAACTCTTCTTGTGGGTGGACTCATCCTCGCCTCGCCACTCCCCGACGAGCTTGGCATCACCGTTCTCGGCTTTTCAAAGATGCGTATGGGATATTTTGCAGAACTATCATTTGTCTTTAACTTCCTTGGGATTCTCGTGATCGGCCTTGTCGCACGCTCGTTTGTCGGATAACTACTCCGCTAGCGGGTACGAATAAAAGTGCCTTCTTGTAAATCGCGGAACGCTTCCCGCAATTCTTCATCCGTATTCATCACAATAGGGCCACGCCACGCAATCGGCTCATTAAGCGGCGCACCACCGATAAGGAGGAGGCGCGCGCCGAAGGTGCCCGCGTGGAATGCAACACTTTCGCCTGTGCGTTCAAAGAGGAGAATGGTGCCTGATGCGTAGCGCGTTTCACCTACACCGAGCGCGCCCTCAATCACATATGCAAAGACCGTGTGCCCTTCTGCGACAGGGACGGCGACTTCTCCATTCGCCTCAAGTGTGATGTCCATATAGAGCGGATTCTTTGAGATGACTCGGGCGTGCGCGAGCGGAGCGAGTGTAACTTCGGGGAGTATCTTCCCCTTCAGGTCTGTGTACTTCGGGTCTGTCATCTTGTCCTTCTTCGGGAGATTCACCCAGAGTTGGAAACCGCGGATGCCGTGCACACCCTCGGGCATTTCTTCGTGGATGATGACGCTCCCCGCCGTCATCCACTGCACTGCCCCGCTCTCTATCACGCCTTCGTTGCCGAGACTGTCTTTGTGGCGCACAGCACCATCCAGGATGTAGGTCACCGTCTCCATCCCACGATGCGGATGCCATGGGAAGCCCGCCTGATAGTGCTCGGGAACGGTGGAGCTGAAGTCATCAAAGAGGAGGAACGGGTCAAACTGCGCTGCTTCCGTATTTGAGAATCCGCGCCGCAGGCGTACGCCCGCACCCTCTATCGTATCTTTCGTCTTAAATGTCGCCGCAATCTTCCGTGTAGTATTCATTTGTCTAAGTCTAGAATATCGTCAATGCGGATTTGCGCGACAAATTCGGGTACATGCGAGACGAGAATCATCGCGCCCGCGTATTCATCAAGCGCTTTGGCGATGACGGGCAGGTGGCGGAAATTGATGTGGTTCGTCGGCTCGTCAAGAATGAGGAGGCCGGGACGCTCAAGGACGAGCGAGGCGAAGGCGACTAAGCCCTTCTGTCCTTCCGAGAGACTGCCTATCTTCGTATGGATAACATCCGCCGTGAGCAAGAATCCCGCGGCGACGGTGCGTAAGCGCTCTTCGTCAGGCTTCCCCATCGCCTTCGCAAGCGCCTCGTAGACCGTCTGGTCAAGATTGAGGGTAGAGAAATCTTGCCGATAATACCCGATCTTCACGCCCGCGGTAACGGCGGCACCGACCGGCGTACCGAGCGCGATGTTCTCAAGGAGCGTACTCTTGCCGATACCGTTTGGTCCTTTCAATAAGAGATGCTGATTTTTCCGGAGCGCGATGCTCGTTTTCTTCTTGGTAATCTTTTTACCTTTCGAGACTTTATACGAGGTGAGTGCGAGCACGACGCCGC
>MFMD01000014.1:7176-8151 GCA_001781715.1 Candidatus Kaiserbacteria bacterium RIFCSPLOWO2_01_FULL_55_19
CTCGGTGCGCATCTTCTTGGCGACAAGACGCATCTTCCCGCCCTTCTGTGCGAAGAAGTTCGCCTTGTCCTTATTCTCCTGAATCTTTTTCTCCAGCTGGGCGTTCTTCCTGTTCTCGCGCTCAATGCGGGCGGTAATATCCTTCAGCACCGCATTATAATTCCCCGGATACTGCTCAATTCTCCTCGTGAAGACATCCAGATAGAGCACGCCGGTGGTAAATGCGTTTAAGAATTCGGCGTCGTGCGAGATGACGATGCAGGTCTTCTCGTAGGCAACGAGGAATTTCGTGAGGTGCTCAATGCCTGCGGTATCCAGATTGTTCGTCGGCTCGTCCAAGAGGAGAAGGTCCGGATTCCTGATGAGCGCGGAGG
Organism: Candidatus Kaiserbacteria bacterium RIFCSPLOWO2_01_FULL_55_19; assembly: GCA_001781715.1. Classification (GTDB taxonomy): domain Bacteria; phylum Patescibacteriota; class Minisyncoccia; order Phycocordibacterales; family Phycocordibacteraceae; genus C7867-001. The sequence goes on from MFMD01000014.1 coordinate 7,551, forward strand.
CGAGCAGAAGCCTTGCCGTCTGCCCGCCCGAGAAGCTCTTCATCACCCGGTCATGCAGCTTCTCGTGGTGCTTGAGGTTTACCACCTCCAGCACCTCGTCAATACGCGGGTCTATATCGTAGACCGGGGCGCTGAAGCACTTCAAGAAGAATTCGCGCACGGTGAGCCCCGCTTGGTCGCGCGGCAACACCTGCGGCGCGGTCGCTATCGTTATCCCGCGTGCGATATGTATCTCCCCGCTCTCGGGCTTGAGCGCTCCGGTCATCAGCGCGAAGAGGGTGGACTTCCCCGCCCCATTCTGACCCATAATCGCCATCTTCATCCCCCGGCGAATAGGAAAGCTCACCCCGTCCAGGATTGGTTTATTATGCCCGTATTCAAACGACACGTTCTCAAAGCGTATAACGCTCTCTTCGCGGCTCATCCGCCCACCGTACCGCACTTCGGATAAAAAAGGAAAATTCCTGTATAGTGCCGCTATGAAGAAACCTATTGAGAAACCCGCCGAGGAGTACCCGATGCGCATCAATAAGTACCTCGCGCACCAGGGTATCGCGACACGCCGTGCCGCCGACGAGCTGATTACACGCGGGAAGGTTCT
>MFMD01000015.1:0-1133 GCA_001781715.1 Candidatus Kaiserbacteria bacterium RIFCSPLOWO2_01_FULL_55_19
CGAACATCCACCCAGCCCGAAATGGATACGGTTGTGCCGATGTGATTCCCCAACTCTCCGATAAGTATTCGCTCCATACTGCCTATGCTACACCAATTGCCTTGCGGACCTGTTCCATCTTTGCCTCGCTCACCGCGCGCGCCTCGCGCTTCCCCGCTTTTAGCACTTCCTCAACAATATCGGGGTTCTCCTTGAGTTCTTCATATTTCGCGCGCATCGGGGCGAGATAGCGGTCCAAATCCTCAATCAAGGTCTCCTTCAGCGCTTTATAGTTACCGCGGTGTTCGTCGTAGAGCGCATCCAGATTCACTTCGCTCCTGAAGAGGCGGTGTATCCGATACACATTCTCTGGGCGGTCGCCTGAAGAGTCGGTCACGATGCTCATCACCGCTTTCTTTAGGTCGTCGTGTGAACCGAAGAGCGGAATGACATTGTTATAACTCTTGCTCATTTTACGCCCATCGATACCAGGAACGATAGCAACATCTGTCATGATGTGCGCTTCTGGGAGCTTGAAAACTTCGGTTTTGTAGACACGGTTAAACTTCTCTGCCGTATCGCGCGCTATCTCAATGTGCTGTTTCTGGTCCTGCCCCACCGGCACGACCTCTGCATCATAGAGGAGAATATCGGCCGCCATGAGCATTGGGTAATTGAAAAGACCGACGCCAATATTGGTTAGCTGCTCTAGTTTTGCAGAAAGAAATCTGCGCGCGGGCATGGAGTCTGTCAGTTTATCAACTTCAGCTTTGAATGCATGAGCGCGCGCAAGATAAGGCATGTCTGTAATAGTGTCGAATATCCAACAGAGTTCAGTATGGGCAGGGACATCTGATTGTTTAAAGAGGACTACCTCCTTCGGGTCAAGTCCCACCGCGATATATGCCATCACCAGCTCGCGCGTGCGCCGGCGCATCTCCTCGGCGTCCTGCATCGTGTTGAGTGCGTGGTAGTCGGCGACAAAGATGAATGGACGATATTTCCCCTCCTTCGTGAGCTCCACGAGCTGGCGCATCGCGCCGAAGTAGTTGCCGATATGCAGATCGCCGGTGGGCTTAATACCGGAGACAAGAACAGGCTTTTTATCCATGCGTAAAACTATAGCAGAAAAACGAGAAACTGATATACTCGCT
>MFMD01000015.1:1213-1335 GCA_001781715.1 Candidatus Kaiserbacteria bacterium RIFCSPLOWO2_01_FULL_55_19
TGGTCAATCGCAACAGGCTGTAAACCTGTCGGACATAGTCCTACGAAGGTTCGAATCCTTCCCGGCGCACAGATTATTTCAAAACGAGGAGGAGGACACCCTGCTTGCCCTTGCGCACGAGC
>MFMD01000015.1:1358-16205 GCA_001781715.1 Candidatus Kaiserbacteria bacterium RIFCSPLOWO2_01_FULL_55_19
CAAATGAACTTCTTGGTCGGGGTTTGTAATGATTTGTCCCGAGAGCGCGATTCCCTTCCCCGAGATGAGGCGGCGCGCATCACTCTTGGAAGAAGCGAGGCCGCCATTCACCAGTGCCTCGGCGAGCGATGAGCCGTCGGTAACATCCTTCTTTGAGAGGGTTACGCTCGGCGCCTCGGCGAGCGCCACCGCGAGCGCTTCGCGGGAGAGTGCGTTAAAAGGTGTCTGGCCGAAGAGTGCGTCGGTCGCGGCGGCCGCCTGCGCCGTAGATGCGGGGCCGTGCACAATCTCGGTCACGAGCCGCGCGAGCGTCTCCTGCGCCTGGCGCTCCCCCGGATTCTGCTTGTGCAGTTCCATCAGCACATTCATTTCAGTAAATGAGAGGAAGGTATATATCTTGAGATATTTCTCAATATCGGTGTCGGGAAGGTTTATCCAGAATTGATAGAAGCGGAAGGGGGAGGTCTTCTTCGGGTCAAGCCATATCGCATTGCCCTCGCTCTTGCCGAACTTCTTGCCACTCGCGTCGGTGACGAGCGGTGCGGTGAAGGCGTACACATCCTTCGCAAGTTTCTTGTGGATGAGGTCAACGCCGGAGAGGATATTCGTCCACTGGTCGGAGGCACCAACCTGCAGGTCGCATCCGTATTTCTCATAGAGAGTGAGATAATCAAAGCCCTGGAGGAGCGAGTAGCTGAACTCCGTGTATGAAATGCTCTCGTCAGGCGTAGCAAGTCGCTTCTTGATGATGTCGCGCTTGATTAAGTCATTTATCGTGAAGTGTTTGCCGATATCGCGGAGAAACGGGAGGAGCTTCACACTATCGAGCCAATCCGCATTGTCCACCATCTTAAATGGAGTATTCCCGAGGATTTTCTTCAACTGCGCCTTCAGCGCCTTGGTATTCTTCGCTACCGTCTTCTCGTCCAGCATCGGGCGTTCGCCCTTCTCCTTCGGGTCGCCAATCATCCCGGTCCCGCCGCCGACGAGGAAGATAAGCTGGTTGCCCGCATCAGCGAGCCGTTTCATCAAGAGAACAACGGCGAGATTGCCGGTTTGCATTGAATCAGAGGTAGGGTCAATACCGAGATATACGGTCCGCGGGGCCGAGAGAATCTTCTCGGGAGTAGTGGATGAATGCTCAATCAGCCCGCGCGCCTTCAGATCTTCAGCCAAACTTGCCCCGTTAGAAATAGGGTGTTGTGAATCATTTCTAATGGGGGTCATAGAGAAACTATATCACTAGCGCGCGAGGAAGAAGAGGCCGATAGCGGGAGCGGCGAACCACCACCAGAAGTAGGCCTTGGCCGCAAACAGCGCATCCAACGCGGGGGTGAAATTATACACCGCCGCTACGGGGAAGATATGGTACGCAAGCGCAATAAGAAATGCAGTCGCGAGGAAAGAAAGTATGATAAGCCCCAGTATCCCGATGTAAAGGAAGTCGGAGACGACCACGCGGCGCAGGATAAGGTAGAACACGAGAGTGAGTGCGAAATACAGGCCGACTTGTGCGAGGAGCGCGGTAAGGGCGGGCGCGGTCGGGAGGAACGAGGCGTATGGAAAGGTAAGATAGAGCGCGTAGGCACAGTAGAAGGAGAGCAACACGGCGACAAACGGACCGCGCCCCTCTGATCGTGCGAAGGCGAAGAAGATGAGCACGGGCACAATGATGATGAGGGAATCGCCCGCGAAATTCCATATCGTGAGTGAGTACTCTGTTGCAAGCGCGCCCACCTGAACGATTGCGTCCGTGGTCGTCGTGGCGGTCATGTGGGTAGTATACAACGATTACAGTCCTTCGGTTCGCAGTTCTTCAACCGATTTTCGGGCTTTGCCCGAGAGCTTGTGCGGGAGAGCGACTTCAAGGCGGATGATAAGGTCGCCGCGACCGCCGTCGCCAGGGATGCCCTTCCCCGTTACCCGCAGGAGCTCTTCAACGCGCTTCATTACCGGAATCTTGACCTCAAGGGTCTTCCCTTCCAGGGTCTCAACAGAGACGGTGGTACCGAGCAAGGAGTCGGTGAGCTTCACGGGCAAGTCCATCACGAGATTCGCCCCGTCGCGGCGGAAGGTCGCGTGCGGCTTCACATGAATCTTCACATACAAGTCGCCCGCAACGCCGGTCTTAATCGCTTCGCCTTGTTGTGGGAGACGAATCATCTCGCCGTTATCAATACCCGCGGGAACAGTAATCTTAATCTCCTCTTCCTTGCGTAGGACACCGTGGCCCTTGCACGCGGGGCACTTCTCCTTGGGTATCTTGCCGCTTCCGTCGCAGGCGTTGCAGGCGCGCACTGAGGTGAACTGTCCGAGGATAGAATTGCGCGTCTCGTGGACACGGCCGCTGCCGTTGCAGGTTGTGCAGGTATCGAGCTCGGTGCCCGCCTTGGCACCGCTCCCACGGCATTGCGCACAGGTAGAGACCTTCCCCAAAAGGACGGTGCGAGTGGTGCCGAAGACCGCGTCCTTAAACGACACTTCAAGGTCAATGGAGATGTCGCGCCCGCGCGGCGTGCGCGCCTGAGTGCGACCGCCGAAGACATCGCCGAAGATATCGCCGAAGTCGAACCCCTCCTGTCCGAAGCCCTGCTGGAACTGACTGAAGTCAAACCCGCCGAAGCCCTGTGCCCCCTGCCCTCCTCGCGCGCCTCCGGGGAATGCCTGGCCATAGGTGTCGTACTCGCGGCGCTTCTTATCATCGCTCAAGACCGAATAGGCCTCGGTAATCTCTTTAAACTTCTGCTCATCGGTGCTTCCCTTGTCGGGATGATATTTATGCGCAAGCTTCCTAAACGCCTTCTTAATGTCGTCCGGACTCGCCTTCTTATCCACCCCCAGCACATTGTAATAATCCTTTGCCATAATTTATGGCTTTTCTTTGAACTCCGCGTCGGTGGCGGGAGCCCCTCCACCAGAGTCGGGACCTCCGGCTTCGCCTGCGGGAGGCGGAGTTTGAGCTTTCGCCATCGCCTCACCAATCTTAGAGAGTGCCGATGAAAGCGTGTCGGTCGCGGTCTTAATGGTGTTCGGGTCTTCGCTCGCGCGGGCTGTCTTCAAGGCCTCAATCTTGTCCTGCACTTCCTTGACCACCTCGGCACCCGCCTTCTCGCCGTGCTCTTTTATCGCCTTCTCTCCCGCGTAGACTGCTTGGTCGGCGATGTTCCTCGCCTCTACGAGCGTCTTCCTCTTCTCGTCTTCGGCGGCGTGTGCCTCGGCATCTGCCTGCATCTTGGTGATGTCCTCCTTAGAGAGTCCGGTGGAGCCCTCAATGCGAATTGACTGTTCCTTGCCGGTCGTCTTCTCCTTCGCCTTCACCGTGAGGATACCGGAGGCGTCAATATCAAAGGTGACTTCCACCTGTGGCATACCGCGCGGCGCCGGAGGAATCCCATCCAGCATAAACTTGCCCAAGGACTTGTTGTCCGCGCTCATCGCACGTTCGCCCTGTGTGATATGAATCTCCACCGAGGGCTGGTTATCGGCGGCGGTGGAGAAGGTCTGCGACCGAGAGGTCGGTATCGCGGTGTTGCGCTCCACGAGCTTGGTCGCGACGCCGCCCATCGTCTCTATCGCGAGCGAGAGCGGGATAACATCCACAAGGAGGATATCCTTCACATCACCCTGGAGAATGCCCGCCTGGATAGCGGCGCCGATAGCGACCACCTCGTCGGGATTCACGGTCATATTCGGCTTCTTACCGAAGAATTTCTCAACCTCGGCTTGGAGCTTCGGCATACGGGTCTGACCGCCGACGAGAATTACTTCATGAATATCGCCAATCTTGAAGGGCGAGGCCTCCATCGCGCGCTTGGTTATACTCATCGCGCGCTCTATAAACTCGCCCGAGAGCTCCTCCAGCTTCGCGCGGGTCATCTTGATAAGTAGGTGGCGCGGTCCGGAGGCGTCCGAGGTGAGGAACGGGATATTAATCTCTGTTTCCATCGCGCTTGAGAGTTCTATCTTGGCCTTCTCGGCCGCTTCATCCAAGCGCTGGCGGGCGAGCGCATCGCTCTTCACATCTATCCCGCTCTCCTTCCTAAACTCTTCGGCGAGCCAGTTGATAATCTTCTGGTCAATGTCTTTGCCACCCAGGTGCGCGTCGCCGTCAGTCGACTTCACTTCAATAACATCACCTCCCACCTCCAAAACCGAGATGTCAAAGGTCCCTCCGCCGAAGTCAAACACGGCAATCTTCTCATCCTTCTTCTTATTAAATCCGTATGCGAGCGCGGCGGCGGTCGGCTCGTTGATGATGCGCAGTACCTCAAGACCGGCGATCTGTCCTGCCGCCTTGGTCGCGCTCCGCTGGTCGTCGTTGAAGTAGGCGGGGACGGTGATAACCGCCTGGGTAATCTTCTCGCCCAACTTGGCCTCGGCGTCTGCCTTCATCTTGCCCAGAATCATCGCGGAGATTTCTTCAGGGCGGTACCACTTCTCCGTCATCTTGACCTCAATACCTCCCTTTTCTGCCTTACGCATCTCAAAGGGCACCACGGCTTTGTCCTTCTGCACCTCCGGCTCGTCAAAGGAGTGGCCGATAAAGCGTTTAATCTGGAAGATGGTGTTGAGCGGGTTGGTCACCGACTGGCGCTTGGCAAGTGTGCCGACGACGCGCTCGCCGGTTTTGCCTATCGCGACGATGGAGGGAGTCGTGCGCGCGCCCTCGGCGTTCTCCAGAACGCGCGGCTCGCCGCCCTCAACGATAGCCATCGCCGAGTTCGTAGTGCCCAAGTCAATGCCAAGGATTTTTGCCATAAGTGTTAAATAGATTGATGTTAATTAAAATGTCCGACGCGCACCTTCGCAGGGCGGATAATACTGTCGCCCACTCGCCACCCCTTCTCGAGTATTGCAGTAATTATATCATCTTCTTCTTTTGATTCAACTTTGTCTTGCCCGAGCGCTTCGTGAAGCGCGGGGTTAAACTTCTCCCCGACCTTACCCAACTCTTCCAATCCAAGCTCTGCAAAGGCGTTCTCAAGCTGCTTCGCAATAGCGAGGAACCCCTTCGGTATCTCGCCGTGCTCCTTGGCGCGCTCCAAGGCGTCAAAGGCGGGGAGTAGCGTCTCCACCGCACCCACCTTCCCTCTCAATTCCGACGCTTTAGCGTCCTCGCCAATCCGCTTCAGCAGATTCACATAATCGGCCTTGGCTCTCTGCCAGCCGTCCATATACTCTTGTTTATCCTTGCGGCACGCACTGAGCTCCTCGCGCATCTTGGCAACCTTTGCTTCAAACCCCTCGGCGGCCTCGGGATCGTCTGCTTCAATCTTCACTTCCTCTTCATCCATACTTCCACTATGCCTGAAACTTCGCGTGGAGTCAAAATTATAAAAGCGAAACCGTCCTCAACGGCTCGCGTTGGGACGGTCATTGTTCGGGACGGACGAGCATTGCGCCATGGCCTTCCTGAACAGAATTGCCGACAAACGGCTCGGGTATCCGCTCCCACTTCCCGCCCGAAGAACTGTACATATCGTCCTTCTGCAAAATCTCTCCAGGCTCAAGTGCCCGCCCTTCAACCATTTCTCTCGCATCTTGCGGGTGCTGGTGTATCGCCCTCATCGACATCTGTATTCTCCTTGTTCGATTCGTTCATCTGCCCGTGAGGACTCTATCCCCGTATCCGCAGCAAGTCAACTCTACCGTCACCGTGCAGAGCGTTAAATACAAGGTGGAACCTTGTATCACGTTCGTCAACAAGTATAAAAAGCAAACCGCCCGAGAGCGGTTTGGCCGTCACGGGCGGGTCCTGCGAGGGCGGCAGGTCATTCAAGAGCGCATACAAGTCTACGAGGAGGAGGTCTTCCATCTCCTCGTCGCACATGAGCATCAGCTTGTAGGCGCAAATCATATCGCGCACGAGCGACCGCGCGTACGCCGACTGGCCGACATGGAGAAACGGCCGCGCCTCTCGCCACTTCAAGAACTGTTTCTCAGCGGCGTGGAACCATATCGTCGCGTCGTTGCAGAGCTTGTCGGCCGCAGGGTCCCGGGGGACCGTGTACCAATTTCTCCTCCCGGCAAACCAGCGCCAGATGAACAGCAGTGTCCCGAAGACCAGGACGAAATAGCAAGGAAGCAGATATGGCTGCATCTCCATCTCCTTTCTGATTGAGTGTTCGGTTAATTCACTTCTCGGTTGGACTTCATCGCCTCCAGAGCGACCCCAACAGCGTTGGCACCGAACACTTCTGTCGCAAATTTCACTCCCCTTTTCCATTCAGAGGCGAAGAATTCCGCATCCTCCGCGCTCCACTTCTGAAGCATCTCCACGCTAAGCGCAGCAAATGGCTCTGCATCTTTGGTACCGAATCTGCCAGTCAGACTTTGAATCTTCGCTCTACGGTCCTGACTCACCACGCTCACCTGTCTGGTAAAAAGAGCTTGGATTACTTCCCAGCGCATCGTGAGGATTACGAGGGCCTCTTCACAACGAGCCCTGAACTCTTCTTCAACAACGCTTGTCTTCTTGGGCATGAGGCCTCCCTGTCGATTGATTGCGTTGAATTTCTTCCGCTCTCTTTCTACCCCGTCCTCCCCACCCTGTCAAATGGAAACAAAAGCCACCCTTTCGGGCAGCTTTGTCATCTTAACGTTTACTCCACTGCTTGGCTTTGCGAGCTTTGACGAGGCCCGGCTTCTTGCGCTCCTTGGCGCGCGGGTCGCGCTTGAGGAACTTCGCCGTCTTAAGCACAGCGCGCGTCTTCGGCTCTGCCTTAATTAGGGCGCGGCTGATAGCGTGGCGGACAGCGTCTGCCTGTGCCGCGATACCGCCGCCTGAGACATGGGCCGAGACGGCATAGTTCTCGGCGCTCTCTGCCTTGGCGAACGCCTCTTCGGCGATGTGCGCGCGCAGGTCTGTCTTGAAATAGTCCTTCGGGCTCTTGCCGTTGACCATGAGGGTTGACTTGTCGGCTTTCGCCATCCGCACGCTTGCGATGGCGGTCTTACGGCGTCCGACGGCAGTGATGAAATGTTTAAGTGCCATATATTATTCAGTAACGATGAGATTCTTCATCCGCGGGGTGCGGAGTTTGTTGCGCGGAATCATCCCGTCAATGGTCTTCTTCAGCACCTCGGCGATACCCTTCTTCGCAATCATCTCCTTCATAGACATAGAATAGAGACCGCCCGGGTAGCCGGTGTAGCGGGTGTAGACCTTGCCCTCTACGCGGCGCGCCGGCAGGTGCATCTTGCCCGCATTCTCTACCGTGACCTTGATAGGGAGCGCCTGATTCTTGGCGAAGTGGACACTTTTCTTCCCGAGAAGGGCGCTCGCGGCCTCGCTCGCCACGCGTCCAAGCGTGCGGTCAGTCGCGTCTATCGTGTAGGTACTCGGGGCTGGCTTCGTGTTGCTGGTCATAGATGAGATATGAATATTACACAAACGCGATATACGCAAGTTTTGCTCCGTTGCTCTTACCGCGCATAGAGCGCTTCACCACGCGGGTGTAGCCACCCTTCCTGTCCGCATAGCGCGGCCCGATAGTCTCAAAGAGCTTCTTCACCGCCGCTTTGTCGTGGATGCGGACTTGCGCGACGCGCCGGCTGGCGAGCGTATTTTTCTTCGCATAGCTCACGAGACGCTCCACAAAGGGGCGCAGCGCTCTGGCCTTCGCTTCGGTGGTCGCGATGCGCTCCTCAAGCACGAGGGAGCGCGCGAGTGAGCGCAAAAGCGCCGAGCGCTGATTGGTCTCGCGGTGGAAGGTCTTCCCTTTTTTAGTAAATGCCATATCAGTTTAAAATCTCAAGTTTCAAGCACGAAATTCCAAGTTCTTTAATTTGGATATTGGGGCTTATTTGAGATTTGATGCTTGTTATTTGCATATTTAATCCGATTTCAAGGTGAGGCCGTAGCCGGCGAGCGCCTCGGAGATTTCTTCAATCGCCTTGTCGCCGATGCCATCAAGCTCCTTGAGCGTGCTCGCTGTCTTCCTCGCGAGCCCCGCGGCACTCTTGATACTCGCCTCTTCAAGGGCGGCCGTGACGCGCGGAGGGAGATTAAGTTCGGCAATCTTCACCTTCGCGGCGTCGCTTGAACCCTCTGATTTACTGGAGGTCTCTGCCGGCTCGCGTTCCTGGAAGCCGATAACCGCCTTCAGCTGGTGAATCATCGTCTCAATGGACTGCTCCAGCGCTTGGCGCGGGGCGATAGTGCCATTGGTCTCTATAAGGATGCGGAGGCGGTTGAAGTCGGTCCGGTCGCCAACGCGCATATTGTCTACTTCGTAGTTCACGCGGCGAATAGGAGTGAAGGTGGCGTCCAGAGCGATGGTACCGATGTCTACCTTATCCTTAGTGAGCACCTCGCGCGCGACATAGCCGAGCCCGCGCTCAATGGTCGCTTCAAGCTCGATCGAGGCCTTGCCCGAGAGGTCAGCAATGTGTTGGTCGGGATTCTTTATCTCCACCTGCGAGGGCAGGTGGAAGTCCTTTGCCGTGATTTCCTTGGTACCCTTCGCGGTGAGCGAGATAGTCTGGGGCTCGTCGCCGTGGAGGACGAAGTGAACGCGTTTGAGGTTAAGGAGGAGCTCCATAACGGTCTCGCGCATACCCTCAAGGGTGGCGAATTCGTGCGGAACGCCCTCAATCTTGACCTGGGTGACCGCCGCGCCAGGGAGCGAGGAGAGGATAATGCGGCGGAGCGAGTTGCCGAGTGTGTGACCGTAGCCCGGATAGAGCGAATCTATCTCGTAGACGCCCTGCAGTCCTTCTTCAGAAACAATACGCGGCTTACTCGGAAGTGTGATGTGGTATTCCATAACGCAATCGTAATTACCAATTAATGCTAAATAATATGACTTGTAAAACTACTATACTCTATTATCTCGTGTAGAACGAGAGCACCGCGACGAGATCACCCGCCACATCTGCTGATGAGGCGGTCGGCGAAGCTGTGACCGAGCCCTTCATTGTCTTCGGGTCCCACGAGAGCCACGACGGGAGCGGGCGCTCTGCAAATTTCTCTGCGAAGCCGACCAGCATGCCGTGCGCCTTGGAGCCCTCGCGAATGGCGAGCGTGTCGCCCGCCGCGAGCATGTGGGAGGGGACGCGGACCTTCTTCTCACCGACCATCACATGGCCATGCGCCACCATCTGGCGGGCGGCGCGGCGCGTGGAGGTGAGGCCGAGGCGCCAGACGACATTATCAAGGCGCAGTTCAAGCATCTCGTGCAGGCGCTCCGTCGGCTTCATATTATGGGCCGCGAGCGCCTTGTGCACATAGTTGCTGAACTGGCGCTCGGGGAGACCGTAGGTGATGCGCACCTTCTGCTTCTCCAACATCTGCTTGCCGTACTCGCTAGTCCGACCGCGGCTGCGCTTCTTGTTCTTGGCGGAGCGTTCGGCAGAGATGGCGAACTTCTGCGTCTGCGCTTTCTCAAACACGCTCGCACCGAGTCGCTTGGCTATTTTGTATCGTGGTCCAGTCTTCATATAGAGGAATTAGATGCGGCGCGGCTTCGGCGGGCGCGGACCGTTGTGCGGAATCGGGGTCATATCCTTGATGGACTTAATCTGCACACCCTTGCCCGAGAAGGCGCGGAGTACCGACTCGCGGCCGGCGCCGACTCCACGGATGATGACACTCGCCTCCTTAAGGCCGATCATCATACCCTTCTCGCCGAGGAATTCACCGACCTTGGCGGCGGCGTACGGGGTGGACTTGCGCGCGCCGGCGAAGCCAAGCGCGCCCGCGCTTGAAGAGACGATGGCGTTGCCCTTTTCGTCGGTGAGGATCGCCTTGGTGTTGTTGAAGGTGGCCTCAATATGGAGGACACCCTTCTCCAAGTGGCGCTTGGTCACTTTGTTCATTGCGCGTTCCTTACGGCCCGCGTCCATCCCCTTCCCGCTCTTCTTGATGATGCGTTTCTTACCCATATCAGTTTAAAATTCCAAATCTCAAGCACAAAGCTCCAAACTTTTGAATTTGAGTATTGGGGTTTATTTCGAATTTGGTGCTTGTAATTTGCATATTTAGGTTTTCTCTAAAGTGCGGCGACCAGAGGTCATCGTCTTGCGGACATTGCCGCGGCGCGTACGCGAGTTGGTCTTCGTGCGCTGTCCACGCACCGGCATCCCGCGCGCGTGGCGGTCGCCACGAATAGCGTGGATATCCTTCAGGCGTTTGATATTCTGACCAATCTCGCGGCGCAACTCGCCTTCAATGGTGAATCCTTCGGCGAGCGAACGAATCTTCTGCTCTTCATCTGCGGTAATCTCGCTTCCCTTCTTGCTGGCGGGAACACCGACCTGTGCGAGGATTTGGCGGGCACGCGTTGGCCCGATGCCGAAAATGAGTGGTAGTGAATACGCGAGTTGCTTATTATCAGGAATGGTGACGCCGGCGATACGCATAGGTATGGAAATTAACCCTGGCGCGCCTTACGGCGCGGATTCTTCTTGTTGATACGGTACAAGCGCCCGCCGCGACGGACGAGTTGATCACCTGGCTGTTGGACTTTGATAGAAGCACGGACTTTCATGTGGAAATCTTTTACGTATTAGGTTAATCGGCGAACGATTCTTGCACGGCCCCCGTACGGGTCAAGCACCATCTCCACCTGATCGCCCATCAGGACGCGGATACGGTGCAAACGCATTTTCCCTGCTAGATAGGCGAGCACGAGTGCTCCCTCTCCACCCTCTTCGGCGGCGGGCTGGCGAACACGAAAAAGCGAGTTCGGCAATACTTCCTCCACGGTTCCGGTCACCGTCGATTTTGTCTCTTCACCCTCGCTCATTATGCTTCGTCATTACCCATGCAGTACCTCATCAATCTAGCAGGTGTCTCTGGAATCGTCAAATGATGCCTACGGATTTGCCACGGAAACATTGATTGAGGAGGGGTCCTGCGGGAAGGTCTTGCGCCAAAACGGGCGGAGCGTGATAACCGCACGCTTAACCTCCGGATAGTTGGTCAGCGCGACCTCGGCCGCCGAGCGTGTCTTCCCGCTCACCGCGGCGGCGATACGGGTGGAGTCAATGGTGTAGATAAGCGACGCCGTGCCCGAGAGGGTGAAGGCGAAGGAGCTTACGCTCGCATCCGGCAGACGCGGCGCGGAGAGGGAGAGGCTGCTCGCCGATGCGAGTGTCAGTGGCTCCCCTTGGTAATCAAGCCCGGTGATTGATTCGGCCACCGCTTTTGCCAACGAGGCATTCGGGAAGATTACCGCGATAATTGTCCCCTGCTCCTTCACATCAACCTGACCAGTTGTTCCGGAAGATGTGGGGGTGAGCTTCTCAAAGAAGGTGCTGGAGGCGCCTTCAACGAGGATGTAGCCCTCGGGAACTTGCTCCTCAATTGCGGCGAGCAGGTCTGGGGTGAGCGCCTTGATGAGCGCGCTCTCGGTCTGGCTCTCAACGGCGGAATCTAGAACGGGTACGGTTCCCGAGGCGCCTCCGGTCATCGGGACTTCTGAACGCGCATACACGAGGTTCTCTTGTGGTGTCCCGGCGAAGCCGGGGATGGTGAAGGAGGTCGGGGCGATGTTATAAGTACTTCCCGGCTGGTCGGCATAGACCTTCGCCGTGATGCTCCCCGGGTTTGCCGCACTTCCACCCGGTATCGTTATTGCCGTGTGGATACGGAAGATGAGCCCCGCCGTTGTTGCGAAGCGCGTATTGGTAATGAGGCGCTGGGATTTGGTCTGTTTGTTGTAGATGATGATATTTCCGCTCGCGGAGGAGTTTACGGTCTTGCTACCGCTACTCTTGACGCTCTGGGTCGCGACCTTCTGTGCGGTGATGATTTCATACGGCAGAGCGCCACTGCTCTGATTGGCGGTGAAGGAGCTCTGGACTGCCGCCGAGACGGTGTTCGGTGTTACTTCAACCTTGGCGCTGGAGAAATAGAAGAGCGCCCCGACAGAGAGCGCGATAACGAGGAAAACGGCGATGAGGGTGGCGTAGGGGAATGTCGGAGGGCGTTCGTTGAGACGGAGCGGTCCAGAGCCGATGGGCTGACTAAGCGGGTCTACTTCTTTGCGGCGGGACGGCGGGGTGATGTCATTAAGAGTACGCATATGTCTCGGAGTATACCATCCTCCCCTTGCCAACCCTTACTTGTCCACTGGTAGAGACCCTTCGGGAGTCCGGCTCTGATAGTAGAGCGCCATAAGAAGGAGCGAGAGGTCCGGCGTGACGCTGGTCGCCTCCTGCACCAAACCGATGATATGGCTCGCCAGAAGCGCGATAATCTTGGGCGGATTATCCGAGAGCCAGAGCGAACCGAGATTTGCTACATCAAGCGTTTTTCGTTCAGAAGCAAGGTCTTTCTCCTTGGTGAGGAGGAATATCGTGCGCGGGAGAGGAAATCGCTCCGCGAGCCGGGCAAGTTTGCCCGAGATATTCTTCAGCCACGCGGCAGTATCGGGGGTGCCCGGCACCTCAATGATATCCATAAGCAAATCTCTCCGTATGAGGGCGATAGAGGTGAGTGGCCCGGTCGCGTCAAGGATAAGCGCGTCGCGCTCGTGAGGAAATGCGATGCAGAGCGCTTGGTAGCGGAGCGAACTGCCCGAGATGGTGAGAATCTTCTTCGTGTGATACAAGCGCCGGAGCGCCTCGTGGATGCTTTTGGCAACCTGTTCGTCAATAAGCGAGGTGAGGACAATAATGGAGGCGCGGTGCGCTCGCTTCCCATACGGGTCGCGCGTTTCGTACCCATTGAGGATGGTCCCGATGATGCTCTCGTCGGCGAGCATCTTGCCTGCGGATGCGGTGCTGGTGTTCTTGAGCGCTCCTATCACCATATCTCTCGTGAAGGTGAACGACTCGTCCTGCTCAAGGTATTCGGTGCGCACCGAGGTCGTTTGCCACGGTGCGTCAATGGAGACGAGGACGGTGCCGACCGACGCACTGCCCACTGCTCGTACCAGCACGGGCGCCCCTTCGCTGATAAGCGCATCTCCGAGCGCTCCGAGCGCGCGAAGCATCGCCTCCTCGTGGGGCTCTCCTTTACGGATTTCTATGGGCAGCCTTCGGGTGTAGTGGATGAGCGGCTTCTCCCCTCCTGTGTACTGTGCATACGCACCGGCGACCGAGTCAGGGCCGATATCAATTAGTACCACGATTTCTGATTGCTTCTTTCTATGAAGAAAATCGCGGAGTAAACTCATTCGTTTATTCTAACACTGCTTTGATGCGGCGGATGCCGGCGGACGACGCCTCCTCCTTCGCAATCTTAAATTTCTTCCCGCCAAGCCCTAGCTCGCGTGTATTGCTTACATGTGGTCCGCCGCAAAATTCTATAGAAAATGCGGCTTCAAGCGGGCCGACTGAATAGACCGAAACCATATCAGGGTAGGTCGCGCCGAATTCGTGCTCGGCACCGAGCTTCTCTGCTTCTTTTTTTTTCATATCGGTACGAATGACCGGAACTGCCTCTTTAATCTTCTCATTCACGATTTTCTCTACCTCTGCCTTCTGCTCTGCGGTCATCTTCGCGCCCCAGCTGAAGTCGATACGGAGCCGTTCGCTGGTAATGTTACTTCCCCGCTGGTGGACATCCTTCCCGAGCACCATCTGGAGCGCCTTGAGGAGAAGGTGGTGCGCAGTGTGATAGCGAATTGTCTGCTCCGCGTGGTCGGCGAGCCCGCCTGCAAACTTCTGTGCCGCTCCCGCCCGTGAGAGACTCTGGTGTCCCTGTATTTTCTTCTGCACCGCACTCATATCTAGAGCAATGCCACGCTCCTTTGCGATTTCTTCGGTGAGCTCTACGGGAAAGCCATAGGTGGTGAAGAGCATAAAAGCGTCAACATCGTTGCCCATCTTCTCCAACTCACGCATACCGTGAGCGAGGGTCTTTCTGAACTGCTCTTCCTCCTGCCCAAATTCAACGGTATATCCACCTGCAATCTCGGCAAGAATCGGATCCTTGATTCCAAGACGGTCGGCTTCGCGAATGGCACGTCGAATGAGCCGACGGAGCACATATCCCTGTTCAGTGTTTGAAGGCCGCACTCTGGCTTCAAATATTCGAGACGTGGCGCGAATATGGTCAAGAATGATACGGAATGAGCGAGTTGCTCCGGCATCGCCATACTTCTTACCCGAACGCTTCTCAAGAGTTTCGCGGGGAGCATCAAACACATCAATCAGGAAGACATCAGGGTTGTCGCGCGTGGCGGCGGCGAGGCGCTCCAGGCCGCCGCCGAAGTCCACATTCTGCTTCGGGAGCTTGCCGAATGAACCGTCGGCGTTCTTGATGTACTCCATAAAGACCGAGTTCCCTATTTCCATAAATCGCCCGCAGTCGCAGTTGGGGTGGCACTGTTCACCAAATGCGAGGTCATGCTTGGTTTGAAAATCAAAAAAGATTTCAGAATCGGGACCGCCCGGCTCCCCTGCCGGCATCTTATCCGGTGTGCCGGAGCGGCTCCACCAATTCTTCTTAGCGTCATAAAAAAGAATTCTCTCCTCCGGTATTCCGATGTTCTTCCAAATTTCCGCTGCTTCAGTATCTTTGGGCAGGCCAAGCGCTTCATCACCCGCAAAGCAGGTAACCCAAAGTCGCTCCTTGGGGAGCTTGAGCTCTTCGGTCAAGAATTCAAATATCCACGGCAGCTGCTCCTTCTTGAAGTAGTCCCCGAGAGACCAATTCCCGAGCATCTCAAAGAAGGTGGTGTGGCGATTGTCCCCCACCTCCTCTATGTCTCCCGCGCGAAACGAGAGTTGGGAATTCACGAGTCGATTACCCTCCGGGTGCGGCTCGCCGAGAAGATACGGGACGAGGGGCTGCATCCCGCTACTGGTGAAGAGGGTCGTGGGGTCGTTCTCGGGCACGATAGGCGCCGAGGGAATAACGGCGTGTCCTCGCTTATGGAAGAAGTCCAGATACCG
>MFMD01000016.1:0-6044 GCA_001781715.1 Candidatus Kaiserbacteria bacterium RIFCSPLOWO2_01_FULL_55_19
TGGAGGACCTCTCAATACGCAATGGAGGACCTCTCAATACGCAACGAGGTGCTCGCTGCGCTTGCGAAGCTGCCCGAAGCGGCGGCGAAGATACTACGGCTCCAGTTTATTGAAGGCAAGACACAAGAAGAGATTGCACAGGCGGAAGACCTGTCCATTCCCGCAGTGAAGACCCGCATCCATCGCGCGAAGAAATTATTTAAAGAAGTGTATGATGCTCAACACTATGAATGAAACCCCATCAGTTATTGAACGGACGGTGATGCAGCGCGTGCATCTTATTCGCGCACTCCGCTTTGCTATTTCAAGCGGGACTTTCTCACTCCTCGTGTCCATCCTCGCGCTCTGGGGTATCGGGAGGGAAGTGTGGGTCGCGCGCGTGCTGCAAAATGCTCCTGCGAACCTCATAGACCTCCCGCGCTTTTACTTCGCGGCATTCCTCCACACGAGCATCATCGTACAAGTACTTGTCGTATTCGTAGCCATCGCACTGTTCTTTGTTGCGCGCGAGATTTCCCGCGCCCTCGCCTTCGTCTCGGCAGTAAAGAGAACCGAATCCTTCTAGGATTTCAGGAGGTAACCACTAGTATCGCCGTAGACGCCCACAAGCAGGTCGAAATCTTTATTAGAGTTCGCAAGGAGCTGAATATTTTTGTCTTTCAAAGCAGTAAGGAGAGTATCCCCGTACGAATCTTGTACGTTCGTACGATACATCTCTCGGAAGGCCTCAAAGTCTTTGATGAAGCAATGGCCACCCGCACCTCGTCCGCTCTTATGCACGGGCTCGGTATGACTCGTTCCAATACGCGGGTCATGGACAATCGCCTCACGGATGTTTCGCCAATCTGAGCCTGTCGCGACAACGACATCGTAGAGTAGGTTCATGAACATAATCTTGGTGAAAAGAAAGCAATTACCGGCATATTTCACAAACTCTGCATCTCGGGCAGCCATGATTTTCGCGTACGGTGCATGAGGGAGGACATTGAGCACTGCCTCAGCCTTCTTGTGGTACACGGCACTCATCTTAGGAATGCCGATAATATTGCGTTTTGGATATGCCGCATCATAGGCGGCAGTAGTCTCAACAAGGAATTCCGGACTATGCAGTACAAAAAGATGCGGAAATGATTTTTGCATCTTCTCGGTTGTGCCAGGAAGTACGGTTGACTTTATGACAACGGTTTTTCCTTTGCCTACGAGCGAAAGTACTTTACGAATTGATGAATCGTCAAAGCCTTCGAGGGTTGTTGGTGTCGGGACAGCAACGAACACAATATTGCAAGATGCGATCTTCTTTTTATTTCTTATATACAGTTCCTCAAGCGCGTAGCGAACTACTTTGTAACCGCGTGCTTCAAAATCATTTGCATAATTCTTTCCAATCCACCCTTGACCGATAAACCCAATTTTCATCTTACTCTCTAGAACAAGACAAACTGCTCTGAGGTTACGATTACCCTTCAGAGAGCTTCACTTTAATTTGCTTGAGGAGGTCTTTCGCGACATCCTTATTCTCACTTAAGAAGGTGCGCGACGCATCATAGCCCCGACCGAGTGCTACCTCGCCGAACTTGTAGGATGAGCCGGATTTCTCAACAAGGGCATATTTCTCTCCAAGGGCGATAAGCTCGCCCTCGCGGCTGATGCCCTCATTGTAGAGAAGGTCAAATTCGGTCGTCTTGAAGGGCGCGGCAACTTTGTTCTTGACCACCTTCACGCGGACGCGCCCTCCGACAACCTCCTCGCCCTTCTTAATGGACGCGATACGGCGAATATCAAGGCGTACGGAGGTGTAGAACTTCAGCGCCTTACCGCCTGGCGTTGTCTCCGGATTACCGAACATGACACCGATTTGCATACGGATTTGGTTGATGAAGATAACGATGGTCTTGCTCCGTGCGGCGATGGCGGTGAGCTTGCGCAGTGCCTGACTCATAAGCCGCGCCTGCTTGCCCATATGCTGTTGGCCCATCTCTCCCTCAATTTCATCTTTGGGCGTGAGTGCGGCAACGGAGTCCACGACAATCACATCAACATTGCCGCTTCGCACCAGACTCTCAACAATATCAAGCGCCTGTTCGCCCGTGTCTGGCTGGGAGATAAGAAGTTCGGGAAGCTTTACGCCGATGCGTCGGGCATATTCCGGGTCAAGCGCGTGTTCGGCGTCAACAAACGCCGCGATACCGCCAGCTCTTTGTGCCTCAGCGATGACATGGAGCGCGAGGGTTGTCTTACCCGAGGATTCAGGGCCGAAGATTTCAATGATGCGCCCTCGCGGGAGCCCGCCGATGCCGAGCGCGGCATCCAGCCCGATAGAGCCAGTGGATATTGCCGGTATCTTCTGCGGCGCGCCTGTTCCGTAGGTTGCGATTGCTTCGTCGCCGAACTTCGTCCTGATTTCTTTGAGCGCCTGGTCAATGGACTTCTGTCGCTCGGTTTTATCGGTGCTGGTTGCGGTAATCGTTTTCAGCACTTTTTCTTTTGCTTTTTTGAAGGCCATAAAATACAGGTATAAGTTGTAAGATTAAAGGTATAGGGAAATTAGGGGACGAAGATGGTGCGCGTCGCAGTCACTCGTCTCCCGAAGCGGTCGGTAGCCACAAAGGTAAGTATAGACCCTCCACGGGGGAAGGTCAGCGTTGACGAGAAGTCGCCCTCCTGGTCATACAAAGCAAGCGCGCCGTTAATCGTGAGCTCGGCAACGCGCGCCGTTCTCCCCTGTACGATGACGATACCGTCGGAGAAGGACTCATTCTCCGCCGGGACATCTACCGCAAGCGAGGGGCCCGCCATAAGCGGCCAGGCCTCAATGCCCCCATAAGAGACGATAACGAGGAGAACGGCGCCGATCAGGTAATTAACCATTACACCCTAGAAGGTTTCTTCTTCGTCTACCGCACTGGGATTCGCGCTCACGGCGCCGCTCCTCGTGAGGACCTCGCGCGGCTTGGAGCCGTCGGCGCCCCCGATGACACCCCGTGCCTCAAGCACATCCATAAGCCGCGCCGCACGCGAGTACCCGATCTTTAACTTGCGCTGCAGATAGGAGGTAGAAGCGCGACCGGCCTCTTCTACGGCAGCACGAGCATCTTCATAGAGGTCGTCATCAATCTCCTCGTCGTCAAAGCTCCCATTTACGAGCCCGATAACATCGTTCGGTTCCGTGGCTATTCCTGTCCCGTTGCCCCCGAGATCAATACTGGAGAGGTTGCCGGTATTGTGGCTCTTGATGTAGCTCACCACCTTTTTCACCTCGTTTTCGCTGATAAAAGCCGTCTGGATACGCACCGGCTTCTGCATATCGCTTGAGAGGTAAAGCATATCGCCGCCGCCAAGCAGTGTCTCCGCTCCCGAACCGTCAAGAATGGTGCGGGAATCTATCTGGGAGGCGACCTGGAGCGCCATACGCGTCGGCACATTCGCCTTGATGAGACCCGTAATCACGTTCACCGAAGGGCGCTGGGTGGAGAGGAGGAGGTGGATACCGACGGCGCGCGACATCTGTGCGAGCCGAACAATAGAGGCCTCAAGTTCGCGCGGATAGCTGTGCATAATGTCCGCGAGCTCATCTATGACAATCACGATGAAGGGAAGCGCCTCGGGCATCTCGGAGAGTCCCTTCTTCTTCGCGGGTTCAAAGACTGTGGCGTGGTATGAGTCAATATCGCGGACTCGCTCTGCCTCCAGAATATTGTAGCGCCGCTCCATTTCCTTGGCCGCCCACTTCAGCGACAAAATTGTCTTCCTTGCGTCAGTGATGACCGGCGTAAGCAGATGCGGAATGCCGTTATAGGCGGTCAGTTCAACGCGTTTGGGGTCAATCATAATAAAGCGCAGCTGGTTCGGACCGTTCCGATAGAGGAGGGAAGTGATGATGGAGTGCATCGCAACCGACTTACCGGAGCCGGTCGCGCCCGCTACCAGCCCGTGCGGCATCTTCGCAATGTTCACATAGTGGGGTGTTCCGGTGATATCGCGCCCCAGCCCGGCCAACAGCGGCTTGTCGCTATCGCTCCACTCTGGTGCCGACAAGAGCCCGCCGAGGCCGACCATCGCTTTGACCGTATTCGGGACTTCAATACCAACCAGCGACTTTCCCGGAATCGGCGCCTCAATACGCACCGGGTGTGCGGCAAGCGCGAGCTCAAGATTGTTGGCAAGCGAGACAATCTTTGAGAGTCGCACGCCCTCGGCCGGCTTCACCGCATAGCGCGTGACGGTCGGACCAACCGACACCTCATCCATTTCAAGATTAATGCCGAAGTTCTGAAATGTTCGTTTGATGATATTTGCATTTGCCTTAATGTCGCCGACTCCCGGTTTGCCGCGGTCGGCGCCAAGGATTGAAAGCGGCGGGGCCTCATACTCTGCGTCAAAGTTCGCAATACCCGTTCCTTGGGCGCCCGTGGTGCGATTGAAGACGGTGACCACGGGTTCGTGTTCAGGCGGCGCAAATTCAGCGTCCTCGTCCGCATCCTCCCCTTCATACTCTGCATCATCTGTCTCTGGCACGCCGACAACCGCAAGTTCGTCATACGAGATATCGTCCCGGCGTCCGAAGCGCAGGCGCTCCCAGAGCGCGCGGATATTTCCGCTCAACAGCGCCCCGAGCGCTTCCAGGTCGCTTACAATGGCGACCCCGATGGCAATTGTCGCCAGAAGGAGAACAAGCGCTCCCCAGAAGCCGAAGAAGTTCGTAAGCAGGTCTCCGCCCCACGCGCCAACCATCCCGCCGAAGCCCGCGTCAGGGAAGAGACCGGCAAACGCAAGGACCGACGCACAGATGATAAGAAGACCCGAGGTCGTGAGAACTTCAAGGGTCGGCCGTCCGAAGCCCGCATACAGACCAACCGCTATGAGCGCAAGAGGGAGCAGAAATGCCCCAATCCCGACAATCGCATAGCTCACCTCAAAGACCGTGGTGCCGACAGGGCCGGCTGCGCCGAAGAGCGCAAGGATAAGAAGGATACCTGAAGCGATAAGGACAATCGCCGAGGCGTAGCGAATGAGCATATCGTATTCCTCCACCTCCTCGTCGCGGGTCCTGCGACCCCGCCGCACCCCACCATTTCTGCGACTCATATACAGAGCATTGTACCATTCTCGTCTTGCGATAGTTGAGGAAATGAGGGGAAAGACTTGCATACTCTCCTAGAAGGCCTATACTGCTCCAGTATCGTATGGGACATAACCAATTAGATATAGGACATACCGCCGAAATCAAGCAAACCCAGATGAAGGGTAGGGAGGTGCGTACAGAAGATTTTGTCTTAGAAAAGAACATATTTAACAACATATTTGGAAAGGACATTCGGAGAGTATTTATCTACAAGAAGGCCGAGCGGCTCGCCAAAGTCATCCACCTCATCACCCCCGCCTTTACAGAATCGGCCTCACTAGGGGGTCGTATTGACGCGATTGTTACCGGCCTTGTTGATGCGGCAATCCTGCCGTCAGGAGAGACCCGTACGGCACTCTCCCGCGAATTGCTTGCCCTCTCAAGCGTCCTTTCTATCGCGCGGACGGGCGGCTTACTGTCGGCGATGAATGCGGACCTTATTACCCGTGAAGCCCATATGCTGCTTCAAGAAGTGGCTGCTTATGAAGAGCCACGACTCTCCCTTGAAGAGTCGCCAACGCTCTCCGGCATCGCTAAAAAGATCTCCCAAGCATCTCCATCGCATCCAACTCCTGCACTTTCGAAACGCGCAATTTCCGTACATTCCGCCAGAGGCGGAAAGGGACATATAAAGGACACCGAATCCAATAGCGGTATAAAGGACAGACGGGATGCGATTCTTTCGGTCATAAAGGACAAGGGGAGGGCGAGCATAAAAGACATTTCCACACATATACGCACCGTTTCTGAAAAAACCATTCAGCGTGAGCTCCTCGCGCTGATTACGCTCGGCATCGTGTCTAAACAGGGCGAGCGCCGGTGGAGCACCTACTCCCTTGCGTAGCGGGGAGGTTTTGACTCCGAGAAGGGTCTTTGCTACTATGGCTCTTGTGATAGCGATTGGGGCATAGGAACGAGAAAA
>MFMD01000016.1:6095-6754 GCA_001781715.1 Candidatus Kaiserbacteria bacterium RIFCSPLOWO2_01_FULL_55_19
TACCGCCTCTTCGTAATAGCCGGAGCCCCAATTTCGGCTATATACTGGAGGGCAGTCCTTGGAGGGTGTTTCTCATTCTCCTCGGGCGTACTTTGATAACTGAATAGTCCGACCACACTTACTAGAGTGTGACGGGCATCAACCCTTGCCAACTAACCCATGGCGCACTGGTCGATACCGTGCGGTGTGGGGTAGTGTGAAAGTGAAAGTGCTCCAAACAACCTTGATTATTATTGTGCTCCCTAAAATTCTTAACAATTGTTTATGAAAATGGTAACTACAAAAGCAATGGCGAAAGTTGCAGCAGTGGCGACCGGACTCGCGATGGCGACGTCAATGCTTTCATTTGCTTCAGTTGCAAATGCGGCGCTTACGTCCAGCCAAGTCTCGGCCATCATCTCGCTTCTTCAATCGTTCGGTGCTGACAGTTCTACTATCGCAAATGTGCAGGCCTCCCTCACGGGCGGCACCCCAGTGTCAACTGGCGGCGGAAGCTCATCGTGCTCCTTCTCGAGGGATCTCACGAGCGGTTCAACTGGCGCTGATGTCACCTGCCTTCAGCAGGCGCTCATCGGTATGGGATATTCAATCCCAGCCGGCGCAACGGGCTACTTCGGTAGTCAGACGGTCGCGGCAGTAAAGGCCTGGCAGACAGCTAA
>MFMD01000017.1:0-6443 GCA_001781715.1 Candidatus Kaiserbacteria bacterium RIFCSPLOWO2_01_FULL_55_19
GCGATAAGGACCGAGGAGCCCGCGACTAGATACGCCTTCGCAAAGTGCTCAAGCGGGAGCACAAGCGGCACAGCGAGCATCCCCGCGATGAAGGCGAACGCAAGGAGCTTCTTCGGTTCGGGGTGCCGGGCGTCTTCCTTTAAGAGAAAGTAAAGCCAAATAAGAGAGGGAAGCAGTCCGCCGAGGAATGCGTAACCGAGAGTGGTAGAGGTCACCTCCTTATTGTAGCAGGCCTTTCGCCGGCTTTGGCCACCGCGCGACCATTAGGAACGGCGCGTCCTTAGTCGGCATTGATTGCCATATCTCTTCGGTCACAAACGGCATAAAGGGGTGGAGGAGTCGGAGCGATTGGTCAAGAAGTCTCAGGAGGAGCGTCTGACGAGATTCTTTCTTTACTGAATCTGTTCCTGCGAGGAGAGGTTTTGATTCCTCAATGATTTTATCCGCGAGAGTGTGCCACACATAGTGATATATCTTTTCAGCAGCCAGATACACCCGATGATTTTCTATATCGTCGGTCATCTCTTTCGCGAGGGTATCTAATTCAGTTAGTAACTCATGCTCGCGAGGCGAAAAATGGTCGCGCTCCGGGCCGCTCGGCCAAGTCTTACTACCATTTTTCTCCTCACTCGCATTCGTTAAGACAAACCGTGCGATGTTCCAAAGCTTGTTCGCGAAATGCTTATACCCCTTTATTTTATCTTCGCTCATGCGCATATCGGTTCCCGGTGTGTTCCCGACCACGAGCGCCATCCTTGCAGCATCCGCGCCGAACTTCGCGGCGATATCAAGCGGGTCCAGATTATTCCCGAGCGATTTACTCATCTTGCGCCCCTGCGCATCGCGGACGAGTCCGTGGAGGTACACGGTCTTGAAGGGAATCGTATTGAGGGCAAATTCAGTCATCAGAATCATCCGCGCAATCCAGAAGAAGAGGATGTCGTAGCCCGTCTCCAAGAGGTCGGTTGGGTGGTACCTCTTCAGGTCATCGGTCTGTTCGGGCCAACCGAGCGTAGAGAAGGTCCAAAGACCCGAGGAGAACCAGGTATCAAGCGTGTCCTCGTCCTGTGTCCATCCCGCTTCTTTCGGTTCAATACCCACCGAGATTTCTTCGCCTCTGTACCACACCGGTATTCGGTGTCCATACCAAATCTGGCGGCTGATACACCAGTCGCGCAAGTTTTCTATCCAGTGAAAATAGGTCTTCTCAAAGTGTTCGGGAACAATCTTAATAGCTCTGGAACGCACGGGCTCCAACATAAGCTCCTTGAGTGTCTTGTTGCGACCAGAGATTTTCTTATTGACCTCTACAAACCACTGAAGTTTAATCTGGGGTTCAATAATCCCACTGGTGCGTTCCGCGGTTGCGATATTGTGCGTGTATGATTCCTCGCTCACAAGAAGTCCTTTCTTGCGCAATTTCTCGATTATTCTTGCGCGTGCTTCAGTAATCTTCATCCCGGCGAACTCCCCGGCAATGGAGAGGAGCTTGCCGCGCTCGTCGATAATCTGTTCTTTGTCGAGACCGTGCCGCTCGGCGACGTCGAAGTCCACCATGCTGTGCCACGGAGTTATGGTCATCACGCCCGTACCGAACTCCATATCGATAGACTCATCCTTCACTATCGTTGCCTCAATGGGGCCGTTAATCCATTCAAGCTCTATCTTCTGACCGTCTTTCCACTCCTCGTAGCGCGCGTCAGCTGGGTGCATCACGACATACTTATCGCCGAACTTCGTTTCTGGGCGAGCAGTACCGATAGTGAACGGTCCATACTTGAGGTAATAGAATGTAGTTTTCTCCTCCTGATACACGATCTCATCGTCAGAGATAGTTGTTTGACCTTTTGGGTCCCAATTGACGATACGGTGACCGCGATAAATAAGACCAGCGTCATACATATCTTTAAATATTTTCCGCACGGCGTGCGTCCGCGTCTCGTCAAGCGTGAAGGCCTCGCGCGACCAGTCAAGCGAGGCGCCCATCGTCTTCAGCTGACTCACAATCATGTCATGACTCTCGGCGGCGAATGTGCCGATGCGTTTCAGCAGCTCCTCGCGGCCAAGGTCGTGGCGATTCTTATTCTCGTCCTTCTTAATTTGCTTCTCTACGACCGACTGTGTGGCGATGGCGGCGTGGTCGGTGCCGGGGACCCAGAGTGTGCGGAAGCCCTGCATCCGCTTATAACGGATGAAAATATCCTCCACAGCGAGCATAAGCGCGTGACCCATATGGAGTCGCCCCGTGACATTCGGAGGCGGAAGCACAATGGAATAAGACGGGGCGTCTGGAGGCGTGATGCCCTGCTTCACGCACTCGTCGGGGTTAAAGAGGCCGCTCTCCTCCCATGCGGCATAGATACGCGACTCGGTCGCGGCCGGGTCATAGGGCTTCATGAATTTCTCAGGCATTGCTTAAAAATATAGCAAATATGCGCCCCCTTGTCTTTTATGCGAGTGAGCGGTTACCGTTTGCCGTGATGGGGTCTGTGGGTGGGAGGTCGGTGCGGAGCGCGCGGTAAAAGCCGGCAATGCCGATCATAATGGCGTTGTCGCCCGTAAGAGAAGCCGGGGGGATGCGAAGCGTTACCCCGGGGTAGTCGCCCTGCATCTTCTCGGTGAAGGTGCGGCGGATGTGGGTGTTGGCCGAGACACCGCCGCCGATAAGGAGCGTGTACGCCCCGGTCTCCTCAAGCGCGCGTGCGGTCTTCTTCCAGAGTACATCGGCGACCGCATTTTCGAATTCAAGTGCGATATCCGCTTTGTCCTCTTCCGAAATATTCTTATCTTGAGACGGTCGGCTGTCCATAAGGATATTGTTTTTTAGCAGATACAACACTGCGGTCTTAAGTCCGGCAAAGGAGAAGTCGCAGTTTGCGTCATGCAACATCGGCCGCGGTAATCGCAGTCCGAGCGGCGTATTCCCAGACCCAAATCCGGCAGTCTGGTCATACGCCGCTCGGGCCTGCTCTGCGAGGCGTGATATCTCGGGACCGCCCGGGTAAGGGAGAGAGAGCATGCGCGCGACCTTGTCGTATGCTTCGCCGACCGCGTCGTCGCGCGTCTGACCAATTAGTTCATAGGTGAGCCACTTCTTCATCAGTACGAGCTCGGTGTGTCCGCCAGAGATAAGGAGCGCAAGCACGGGCAATCTCGTATCCTTGATTTCCAATACTGCCTCCTGCTCCTCTCTCCTGCTGACGAGCGCAGAGAGTATATGTCCCTCCATATGATTGATCGCGATGAGTGGCTTTCCCCAGAGGCGCGCGAGCGCTTTGGCAAAATTGATGCCGACCCACAGCGCGGGTTCGAGACCAGGGCCCGTCGTGACGGCAATAGCGTCTATCTCGGGCGGTTCGCACTCGGACACGAATGCAAAGAAGGCCTCCGCGAGTCCGGGTTCGCGTGCCAAGAACTTCGCAATTTCTATGCGCATCTCCTCCGGTATCGCCTGCGTGTCCTCGCGCAGGAGCTCGGCCTCCTCCAGTGTTGATTCTAGGATGGGGACGAGATTCTTCGCATGCTCGCGCTTCGCGAGCATGGGGAAGACCCCTCCGTACTCTCGGTGCGTCTCTACCTGCGAAAGGAGTGTATTCCCGAGCACCGTGAACCGCGCATTCTCCTCGGTCCCCTCGCACTCAAGAATCGCTATCGCCGTCTCGTCGCAGCTGGTCTCAATGGCGAGAATTTTCATGCTTTGGGGCGACGATTTCCCACGGTATGGGGGAGCCGAAGGGGAGTTCAAATCCGGCGGCGGCAGGATGCCCATTGCCCCCGTACTTGCGTGCAAGGGTGGCAACATCAACACTTCCATCGCTCCGGAGCGACACGCGGAGCCCCTCGGCACCCGAGGAAAGAATAATCGCTATCGGCGGTTTCAGGCGAGCGAGCCGATTCCCGATATCGCTTACGAATTCGCCGGTAGAACCGGTTAAGTAACATTCGTAGCCCTCAAAATGTACGGTCTCGGCGTGATTCACGCCGTGTACGACAACATGTTCGTGGTACTGGGCGAACAGCGCGCCGATGTCCGCCATACGCTTGCGCTCGGACGGCTTCTCTAATTCTGCGACAAAGGTGTTCCACTTCTCTACATTCTGTACATCAAATGACGCAAAAGAGTCCGTGAGCGTGTAGATATATGCGAGAATCTTCCTCGCGTCCGGCAGGACAAAGCGGTATAAGTCACCGTCCTCCACATAGTTCAGGAGCATCGGAACGGGAACATCCGGATGAAAATAACTCCACGCGATTGAGGCACCGGAATGATTCGTATCAAAGACGCCGGGAAATGCGGTCGCCACCGCGTGCACGCCCTCGTGGTGGTCAAGCACCGTGACCGACTTTGCAACAGCCGCGAGTGCATCCATTATTTCTTGCGGGTAACAGAAATCAATAAAATATAAGTCCTTGCCGTCAAGATTCTCGGGGGCGGACTTCCCGTGCTTCACGGGAATATAATCCGCCGCGTCACCGAACTTCTTGTACGCGGCGTACGCCCCGCCAAAGCCGTCGGGACACCCGCCGTGATAGAGGATAGCAATGGCCTTGTGTCCGCTCATATGCGTAGTTTAGCGCACAAAGCGCGCATAGATGCCGGCGGGGACGACGCGGTCTGACGACACTTCTTTAATAGAGAGCTCGCCCGCCTCGCCCGCGACATCACCAAAGATGCTCTCCACCGCCTGTGCGAAAGCGCGCGGCGCGTAACCGGCGGCGTAGCCGCTCACGAGGAAGAATGAGCCCGACTTCTCCGAGAGGAGTTCCTTGAGTGAAGAGAGGAGGACAGGGAAATCCTCCTCTATCTTCCAGACCTCCCCCTTGGCACCGCGGCCAAACGCCGGCGGGTCAAGGATGATACCGTCATACTTTGCTCCGCGCCGCGCCTCGCGCTTTGCAAACGCGAGTACTTCGTCCAGTATCCAGCGGATGCGGTCGAGGGGTATATCGGAGAGCCGCGCGTTCTTGTGCGCCCAGTCAAGGGACTGTTTAGACGCGTCCACATGCGTCACAAATGCTCCAGAGCGCGCAGCGGCAATGGTTGCGGCGCCCGTATAGCCGAAAAGATTCAACACTTTCATTTCGGGGCGCACGTGCGCCGCGATCCATTTCCAATTCGGCGCTTGTTCAGGGAAGATGCCGGTATGCTTGAAGCTCGTGAGGCGCGCAATGAGCGGGAGTCCTGTCCGCACGACGACCCATGATTCGGGAACCGGCTTGTGTAGGTGCCATGAACCTTTCTTGTCTTTGAACATAAATGTCGCGTGCGCGCTCTCCCAGAGCTCTGGGCGCTGTTTCTCCCACAGCGCCTGGGTCTCGGGGCGCGCGACGATAACAGCGCCGAAGCGCTCCAGCTTCATATTGTCGCCCGAATCAAGGAGCTCGTAGTCGCCGCACGATGTTGCGATGAGGTCTCGGTCTTTCATAGCGCTTCGGGGTGCTTCTTTGACCACTCGTAGAAGACGACCGCGGCAGAGACAGCGGCATTCAGCGATTCGGTGCGCGTGTGCATCGGGATAGAGAGCGTTACATCACAGGCCTGTATCGTCTTTTCGCGAATACCCGCGCCTTCATTCCCGATGACAAAGGCACTCGGCGCATTAAACGCCTCGGCGCTAAGCGCAGTTTGCCCATCCATAGCGAGACCGTAAATCCAGAATCCCTTCTCCTTCAGTATCTTGAGGGTGTTGTTCACATTACCGATAGAGACGAGCGGGATGCGGAACACCATCCCCGCAGAGGTCTTCACCACGGCGCCGGTAACGCCCGCCTGATTATGTCCGGGGATAAGCACGCCCGCGAGACCGAAGGCGGCCGCGGAGCGAATAATCGCCCCGACATTGTGCGGGTCTTGCACCTCGCCGAGAATCACGACTGCCGGGTTCTTCCTGATATCAAGAGTGTTGAGGAAGGCTGGAAGCGGTATGAGAAGGGAAGACGGGTTCATCGTGGCGATAACGCCCTGATGTGCGGTGTCTCTGCCCACCAACCCCTTCTCCGAGCCGCGCGCGAGCTCTGCTGTCGGGATGGAGTGCTTTTCAAGAAGCGCGCGCAGTTCGGCGTCGTGGATGTCGGGGGAGAGGAAGACCTTGCGGATAATCTTGGGCGCGTTTAGAAGCGCCTCCTTAAGGGCGTGCTTGCCGTACATATAGACCTTGCCCTGCGAGGGCGTGTGCCGTTTCTTGGGTCGCATGGTGCGCGCACTAGGACTTGAACCTAGAACATCCACAACGTCAATGTGGCGCTCTACCAATTGAGCTATGCGCGCATTTCGCGACTATATCATATTTCATTAATGTATGGCCCAATTTGCGGTGTTTGTTGGACAAAGTTCGAAATTATTTCGAGCAGAATCCAAATGATTAAAACTACTAATGCGGACTCGGCAGGGCGAAACAATTTGTCTGGGGGAATGGATTCGCCCTGCCTCGACTGATTTCCCG
>MFMD01000017.1:6533-8916 GCA_001781715.1 Candidatus Kaiserbacteria bacterium RIFCSPLOWO2_01_FULL_55_19
ATAACAAAAAGATTGTTATCAAAACGAGAAGGAATAAAATCATGTCCAATAAAAAATGCTGGGTGCCAAAACTTTTCCGTAATTATTTCATGATTACTAAAATACTTGGACAGATCGTAGTGCGGGTTATGTGAATAAAAAAGATAGGCATTGTTTAATTCTTTGGAAATTACGATATCTTGTGTTGTGTGTGAGGAAAACAAAATAAAATCTCCATCATTTTGATAAACCGGTAAAATTTGTCCCCGCAAATGGGCCATATGCACCGAGATGGGACGGTTCGTTTGTATATCAATATTTAAAAGTTGCTTTGAAATATGTATAGGCGTTGCCATTACAAGATTTTCCGAATGATACTCTTTCCCTGCAGTTGTTTTAATCACCCAACGTCCATCCGCAAAAGCAACGAGGGAAACTTCTCCTTTGATAATATTTTTCTCTATACCAGCAGTAAGTAAATCCTCTCGCATCTCAAATTCGTGGGTGGAATAAATTCCAAGGAGAAGGAGAAGTAACATCCCAGCAGCCGATAAAGGCATCTCTTCTACATCCAAGAATGCTGTACTTTTAACGAGAGGGTCAATTATGGTTGGAATTAAGACATCCAGATTATGCGTTTTTAAAAAATCACTTGCCCGAGTAGCGTGCATCTTTACAAGATACGGATCATTTTGTATAGCTTCGATTTGAGACATCTTTTCGGAGTCTTTCTTGAACTTTTGATAATGAGAGTCAAATAGAAAGAGAAGAAAGAAAAGTTTCACTATTTTTATGGGATGGTCTAATAAAACATTCCAAAATGTCCAACTACTGTTTCCTCGCTGAAATCTTACTGATCCTTTGGTTATTTTCTTTTTTAGGCGTACAAACGGGAGAATGTGGTGGTAATCACTTCGGATATAAAAAGCTCCATAATTTGTGTTGCCATCGGTAGAGCAAACAACGCGTCCGCCAATATCTTTACTAATGAGTAAAAAGTCTCTACTTTTTTCTGCGAGCTTTTTAGCACAACCAATACCAGCCATCCCTGCCCCAACGATTATGGTGTCATATTCTCCAGAATTTTTAGTATTCATAAAACTATTTTATCAGCTCCCGCCTTCGGCGCGACCCCGCTTTGTCCGTTTCTTCTGATTCCGAATTTTGGCGGAGACGAGAGGATTCGAACCTCTGAGGAGCTTTCGCCCCTGCTGGTTTTCGAAACCAGTGCATTCGACCACTCTGCCACGTCTCCAATGCTGGCTATCCTAGCATTTTGGCGCGAAAATGATAAGTTTTATCCAAGGCCCTACAGCCTAGCCGTGTGCAAGCAACACGGCCCTATCGTCTAACGGTTAGGACGCCGGCTTTTCAAGCCGTTAATCCGGGTTCGATTCCCGGTAGGGTCACCAACTATGAAAAACCAACGAAGCATCTTATTTGTCTGCACCGGAAATGTGTTTCGGAGCGTTGCCGCCGCAGGATGCTTCAAGAAATACCTCGCCGACAACAACATAACCGGCTGGGAGGTCGGCTCCGCGGGTATTGTCGCCGACCCGGAGGTCGTGGACCCCACGGTGCTTGAGACGCTTAGCGAACTCGGCATTGACGCCTTAGCGCACCAGCAGAGGCGACTGACCCGCGAGATGCTCGGCAATTACGACGCGGTCGTCGGTATGGCAGAGAACCACACCGCGTTTATAAAGGAGCACTTTAATTACGCCCACGCCGTTCTCTTCAACGACCTCGCGGTTGGGGAACAGACCTCCATCTGGGACGTTGAAGATGAGGTGCCCGACCACCTTCATAATCGACCGGCAGTAGAGGACAAGTTGCGCCGCACGGTGCAATACATCCACGACAAGACCCCCGAGGTGTACAAGAACGCCTCCGAGCGGTTCTATCTCTTCAGCGACTTTGTGGACGGGCGGGTGACGCACAGAAACGGCTACCCCTTCATCACGCTCTATGAGACACCGCACTCGCTCGCATTTATGTCGCTTGATATTCCGTATAAGGAAGACGGTCATATCCTCGTAATACCGAAGAAGCGCTATGTTGAACTTCCTGATATTCCCGCCAACGTCTTGAGTGACATTCTCGGTGCGATAAAGAAGGTGGGGAATGCGATAACATCTAATCACGGCGGTTATAACGTTCTCCTGAATAACGGACGCGACGCCGGACAGTATATGATGCATGCCCATTTCCACGTCATTCCCCGGCGGCCTGATGACGGCATACGGATTGAGTTCTGGAAGCACCCGAAGGTCAGTATTGAAGAATTTATTCAGCTTAACAATACGTTAAAGCAGTTGATAGGATAGCTAGCGCTGAATCTTCCGGTACGGAGGGATTATGGCGCAGGTGATGCAGGCCGTGCCCGCTAAGTCGGCACCCTGTA
>MFMD01000017.1:8928-16093 GCA_001781715.1 Candidatus Kaiserbacteria bacterium RIFCSPLOWO2_01_FULL_55_19
TCGGTATTGTTGAGCGGCAGGAGAGAGACAGAGAGCATTGTGTTTCTCGTCGCACTTGCGGCACTCACGGGGTACACCTTCCCGCTTGCGGCGATGAGGTCCTTGGCGGGCGTACGGGCGACTTCCAGAATGAGTGATTTCCCGTCAGCAAGGTATGCCGCAAGGTGGAAGAGGTCGTTTGCCGTGGAGACGTTCAGCGTGGTGGTGCCGGTCGCCTCCGCGAAGCGGGTGGACTGCATATCAAGCGCCTTGGCGGCCGCATTCATCCAGTCCACGAAGCGCTCGGTGCCGTAGGCCTGCGCAAGGCGCTCGGCGACGATGTTGTCGGACTGCATAAGGAGCGGATAGAGCAGGTCGCCCGCGAAGAAGGACTCCTCCTTGTTCGTCGCGAGTATTGGATTACGCGGGACGGTAATCTTCGTATCAAAGGGGATGGTCTGGTTCGCAACGAGCGCGGTGACGAGCTTCGTCACCGATGCGAGAGGGAAAAGGTCCCCGGCATCTTTCTCCAAGAAGACATCTCCCGTATCAATATCAGCGACAAGGTATGACTCGGCCGACACTAGGGGGGCGGGAATCGCATCAAGGGTGAGCGAGGCAAGCGGCGTACGGGGACTGTAGAGGAAGATACCGGTCCCAGGGTCTGCAAACGCGTAGACCAGGGCGGCGTCCTCGGTGTGCAGCCGAATACCGCCTCCGGCGGACGAAGCGTCAACCAAAGAGCCATTTGCCGCGTAGGGCCACCCGTGGATGAAGTGATTCCCGTAGAACTGCACGCTCCACGGCAGGTCAATGTGTTCCCTGGTATTAAGATGGTCGGACTCCTTCGCTAGCACGGTATAGAAGCCCGCCGGCGTCTCCTGCGGCGAGCCATTCTCGCCCTTGGCGAGAATAGGGTACTTCCTGATTGCTGCCCCGTCTTCATAGAGGGTGAGCACCATCGCACGCAGGTCTACCGCGATAAGCTTGCCCACTCTTGGCACCGCGTCAGCCACGGTGAGCGTATTGATAATGTGCGCCGAGGTTGTGGTGGAGAGCGCGAGCGATTTCCCCGCCGCAGGGCGGGCCTCTTGTATCAAGACGAGCGAAGGCGCAGAACGGGCCTCTGCTCCCGCCGCGTACTGCAAGACGTAATATCCTCCTGCGCCCACAACGAACAGAAACGCAATGGTCTTTGCCGAAAAGATGAATGCGTCCCAGTCAAAGAAGTGATGTACACGCATGTGCTACTGATTATATACCGTTCCACTCCCGACCCAGACCGCGCTTAGAGGTCCTTATAGGTATTGTGCAGAGGCCGCTTGAAGAGCGTGACCCAGACATAATTGAGCGCGTAAGCCATTCCCGTATTGAGGACGCCGTGCGACCGGAGTCGCCGTCCGGAACTCAAGACGCTCAATTCGGAGATGAACTCAACGCGCCCGACCTCTGACATACGCCGCGCTATGTCGGTATCTTCTCCGAAGAATTCAATATTAGTATCAAAGCCGCCAATCTTCTCCAGCGCCGAGCGGCGCAGGATGAAGTTGCCGCCCTGCACCAGCGCCCCGCGGCCGACTATAAGGCGGCTCGTATGATAGAAGAGAATGCCCAGACGATAAAATATCTTCACCATCGCGCGCGTGAACGCAGACAAGTCGTAGTAGATAAAGGGCCCGCTAAGACACACGAGGTCAGGGTACTCTTCAAACGCTTTCAACGCTTTCTGCGGCCAGTCCTTCGGGAGGCGCACATCAGAGTCAATGTTCGCGACCAGTTCGCCGGTGGTGGATTCCAGTCCTCGCTGCCGCGCGCGGGTCAGACCCTTGCGCGGCTCATCAACCACGCGGACACCGGGGAAGCGTGAGGCAACCTCTTTGGTCCGGTCGGTGGACGCGTTGTTCACCACCACGATTTCAGTAGGGAAGGGAACTTCTTTCGTCGCCGCTATCACCGAGCGGAGACAATCGCCGACATACTTTTCTTCGTTGTAGGCGGGAATAACGAAACTGATCTTCATAGCGGGCTCCTTAGCGGATAACTTTCCATTCCTTGAACGCAGATTTCCCGCGCAGCGTTATGGAGAGATAATTCACCCACCAATGCATAAGGAGCCGCGGCCAGCCGAGCTTGTGGGCGCGGCGGCCCGTGTGCCAGACCGTGAGACCCGGTTCCATACGGACACGCCCAAGCTTCGCCACTCTCTGGAAGAAATCCTGGTCTTCTGCTACCGGCAATGTCTCATTGAAGCCGCCCGTGGCTTCAAAGGTTCGGCGGCGAACCATCTGGAACTCGCCGCTCGCGCCGCCTCGGCGAAGGACATTATTAATCAACCGAAAGGTCAGATTCACTCCGCCGAAGACAAGCCGGTCTGCCCAGGTGGCCATAGAGGGGAAGACCTTGAGGGAACAGGTAAGGCCGGTAAGAGCAGGATTCTCATTAAAGAGAGCGAGCGCTTTCTCAAAGAATTCCTTCGGCTTCTCCGGTTCGCAGTCTGCGTCAAGAAAGGCGATGAACTCACCCTGCGCTGCTCTGCCCCCCGCATTTTTCCCGCGCGGGATACTGTGGATTTCGCCAGTCCGGACGATGACCTTGTCGGCTGACTTACGCGCGATGTCTACCGTACGGTCGGTGCTCTCGTCATCAACCACGATGATTTCATATGCGCCGCGCGGGAGATTGTCGCGCAGGTGGGAGAGCGTGCGGCCGATAACGAATTCTTCGTTTACGGTCGGTATGACGATGGAGACATTAGGCATTGTTGAAATTGCGCTTGCGCAAATAATTACCGAATCCGTATAACGCTAAGAGTACCATGATGAATACGGCAAAGATAAAGAGCCGGTGAAGTCCTTCGTTGAAATGGACATAGAGGTCACCGAGGAAGTATCCCACGGCAAGCAGAAGGCCGGTCCAGAAGAGTTGGCCCACCGCATTGAAGAGGATATAGGAGCGGAAGGGAATGCGGCTCATCCCTGCAACGAGCAGGGTTGCGATCGCGAAGCCGAAGCCCATCGTTATCTTGGAGATAAGAAGGATGCGGTTTGTGTATCGGTGGAAGACCTCCTCCGTCTTCGCGATTGTGGTCTCGGTGATGCTGAAGAACTTCCCGAAGCGCACGACGAAGCGCCGCCCGGCGTGGTAGCCGACCAGATACCACAGGGTATCGCCGACCAAATCGCCCGCCATGAGCACGAGATACGTGGGCCAAAAGGTGAAGTAATCCAGGCGGAGGAGGAAGCCGCCCAAGGTCATCGCGAGCGGCCCCTGCGCAAGCGTGAGGAAAAACAGGGCAAGGTAACGGTGCTCAAACAAAAGCCCCTGGAGTACATCGGGAACAAGCGTTTCCATATGCTGATTCTAGAGGTTTTTTAAATTAGCGCTAGCGTTTCTTGACCCAGAGATAAATGTCTTCAAGCGCCTTGACGCCGTCGCCGGCGGCGATGTTGTTCTGGTGGTAGAGCTCGTCGGTGCAGTCGCCCGCGGCCCACACGCCGTCAACGCTTGTGCGCTGGTTTCGCGCATTCGCCTTTATGCGCTTTATCGCATCAAGCGTGAGGAGGTTCGCAACGAAATCGGTATTCGGGAGGACACCCGCCTCCACGAAAATTCCCGAGACAGAGAGTTCGTGCACCTCGTCCGTTTCTTTATCAAGGTATTTCAGACCCGTCACGAATGCGTCGCCCATTACTTCGGTCGGCTCCGCGTGCGCGATGATGCGCATATTCGCGTGCGCCCGCGCTTTCAGAATGGTGACCGCGTCCGCCTTAAACTCTTTGTGCCGATGAATCAGGGTTACCGATTTTGCATAAGCGAGGAGCTGGAGTGCCGTCTCGAATCCGGCATTCCCCCCGCCGATGACGGCGACATCCTGTCCCGAGAAGAGCGGTCCGTCGCAGGACGCGCAGTAGGTCACCCCCTTGTTCTCAAACTTATTCGCGCCGGGGACATCGAGTTTGCGCCGTCCGGCGCCCGAGGCGATGAGGACGGCTCTCGCGTGATACTCCTTTCCTGCTTTTGTTGTTGCGGTAAACCCGCCTTCGGTCTTGGCGAGCGCGGTGACGCGCTCACCAAGCGCGAGAGTAACGATGTCGCCTTTGACCGCGTTCAGGTGTGTCTTAAATAATTTCGCGAGCTCGGCGCCGTGAATCTTGGGCGTGCCGATCCAATTCTCAATACCTTCAGAAACGGTTGATTGTCCGCCAATTTCTTCAGCAATAAGGGTCGTCTGCAAACGCTTGCGGGCCGCGTACACGGAGGCGGCAACGCCCGCGGGCCCGCCGCCGATAATGATAAGGTCATTCATGCTCGGCAGTATAACAGAACGCGGCGCCCCGGCGCCGCGTTGGCTCACTGCAGCAGGTTTACTTCTTGTGTCTGCGCAGGAATGCGGGAATAGCACCCCACGACTCATCGTCTTCCGGAACGGCGGGGGCACTCTCGCGCTTGTGGGGCAGGGCGGTGACCACCGGCTCCTCCTTCTCGGCACGTACCTCATCTTTCCTCGCATCCTTCGTGCCGCGCTTCTCCACCCCCTTTTCCTCACCTGACTTTTCATCGCGTTTCAGAATCTCATGGTAAATGCGACCACGTTCCTCCTCGCGCTTCTCGGTCGGCAGAGAGAAGAGCGATCGTTCAAATGCCGATGGGGAGGCGTTGGCAGCGCTTTCGGGGAAGCCGGTGGCGATGACAATAATACGAAGCTGGCCTTTCTTGAGCTTCTCGTCCTTCATCATGCCGAAGATAACCTTGGCATTCTTATCCACCGACTCGTTAATGACCCTTGCCGCTTCCTGCACCTCCAGAATGCCCAAATCGTCAGAGCCGGCGACAACAAAGAGGATACCCTTCGCGCCACTGATAGAGACATCCAAGAGCGGGGAATTGACCGCAAGAAGCGCGGCGGCCTTCGCGCGCTCGTCGCCTTCGGCCGTACCAATTCCCATCAAGGCCGGACCAGCGCCCTCCATAATGGCTTTGATATCGTTAAAGTCAGTATTGATGTCGCCCGGCGTCGTGATGATATCGGAGACACCCTCAACCGCCTGGCGCAGTATCTCGTCGCACATAGCGAACGCGTTTTTTGCCGATGTGTTCTTATCGACGACGGAAAGGAGTTTGTCGTTCGGGATGATGATGAAGGCATCAACCTCTTTCTTAAGCTCGGCGAGGCCGCGGTCGGCAATATCCTTGCGTTGGGCACCCTCAAAGGAGAATGGTCGGGTGACGACCGCGATGACGAGCGCGCCAACCTCTTTCGCAATCTTCGCAACAATTGCAGAAGCGCCGGTGCCGGTGCCGCCGCCCATACCGCAGGTGATGAAGACCATATCGCTACCGGTGAGCGCCTCCTGGATTTCCTGCCGCGTTTCCTCTGCGGCGCGCTTCCCGAGTTCAGGATTCATTCCCGTACCGAGCCCGCGAGTGAGATTCTTGCCGATGTGGATCTTGCGTTTCGCAAGCGAGCGGTGCAGGTCTTGCGCATCGGAGTTCACCGCGATGAACTCAACGCCGCGCACCTTTGACGCGATCATGTGATTGATGGCGTTCTTGCCGGAGCCACCCACGCCAACGACACGGATTCGTGCAAATGTCTCGACTTCTGGCTCAATGCGTTTTGACATAGAAATATAAATAAGGTGTTCGGGTCATACTACCAGAACCGCCCAATATGCAAATATTGACAATCGGCCAGCCTAATTCACTGTTTTAAGGCAAAAACTGTCTGAAAAATTTCCCAAGCGAGCTCCAGATACTCTTATCGGAGGTTGTCGTGTCGCCCGTGAGCCCCCAGAGCGCGAGACCATAGGCAACCGCCCAAGTCGCATCGCGAATCTTCGTGTCGGCAGAGATGCGCAGCTCCGCGAGTCGCGAAGGGAGCTTGAGAGAGCCGCGGGCGATATCGCTAATGGAGCCGACGCCCGAGCCGCCGCCGGAGATAATAATGCCGGCAGGAAGCGGGCCGCGCCGGCCGAGAGATTTCAGGTGCTTATCAATGAGCGCGAACATAAGTGCGAGACGGTCGCCGATAAAGTCGTCAATCTTCTTGCGCGGGTACATCGCGCCCGAAAGCCGACCGAGCTTCACGCGCTCCGCCTCCTCAAGCGAGATGCGCAGGCCCAGAGCGATGTCGTCGGTGATGTGGCTTGAGCCCATCGGGAACACCTTGACCGACACGGGGATACCTTCGTCGTAGACCACGATAGAGACCGTCTCGGCGCCGATATTTGCAAGAACGCAGCCCTTCATCTTCTGGTCGCCCTCAAGGAGCACATAGGAGCCCGCAAGGGGAGATGCCATCTGGTCAATGATTTCAATGTCCGCTTCTTCAACCGCCGCCGCCAGCACTTCTTGATGCTGGGCAAGACAGGTGACGAAGAGATAGTCCACCTCAAGGCGCACGCCCTTCATACCGAGCGGGTCGCCGAGCACTTTGGTACCGTCAATGCGATATTCAATCGGGATACTGTGGAGCACATGCCGGTTGAGGAATCCCGGCGCCGCAGCTTCGCGCGCGGCCTTGCCCGCCTTCTCAATATCCAGAATCGTTATCTCCTGGTCAGCGCGCGAGATGATAGCAAAGCCGCTCGCGCGCGCCTCATCAAGCGAGATGCCGCCGACCGCGAGAAATCCGGCGCGTATCGGCACGCGCGCGACCGACTCTGCCTGCAGCTTCGCTTCTAGAATGCTCGCCGCGACCTCTTCTTTATTGACGATATAGCCGTGCCGCAGACCCTTGGATTCAGCAAGACCGGTTCCGAGGATGCGCAGGCGCCGCCCGCCGCTTTTATCGGAGAGTTCCTCAACGACGACCATCTTTACCTGGTAGGTGCCGATGTCGATGCCGGTTGCGATGCGTCGTTTCATAGGGTAATGAGCGAGCAGATCCCTTAGCAAATCGTGCCAAGAGCTTTCGTTCGCATTGTTCCATAGTATCACCATGCACCCACCCTTTTATATGCAGTAATCCGTGGATAAATAAATACAGGTAATAGTTTGTAGTTGATAGGTTGTAGGAAGGGGCTTGTCGGTCGGCTTCAGAAGGACAGATAATTATTTCGCCGCTCTTTTCTCCGGCAATATAAGAAAGAACATTCGGCGTGTAGGTCTTGTTGCGCAGTCGCTTGTTGAGGACGCGCGCCTTCTCGGGGCCGACAAAGACGAGCGAGATATCCCAGCCGGGCAA
>MFMD01000018.1:0-6511 GCA_001781715.1 Candidatus Kaiserbacteria bacterium RIFCSPLOWO2_01_FULL_55_19
ATGCCGTCTTGGCTTGTGATGGCGACCGAGACTGTGCGTGCGCGGTACTGGATTGGCGAGGCGACGAGCACCGCCGACTTCCCGATGCCGGAGGAGTTCGCGATTCTCGTGTCGTCTACCGTCCACGCGTAGGAGAGCGCGGCGGGGTTTAGCGCGGCGCCGCCTGCCGTTCTGAAGTTTGCCACCGCGACAATACGCGTGTCGCCCTCAAGCGGGACCAGCGGCTTACCGGGGTAGAGCGGCGGCGCCGAAGCGACGGGCTCGACGGCGAGCGCGACATCCTGCGGCACAATTGATACCGACTGCACCGTAGACGCACCATTAATAGTCATTGTCACTGTCACCCGCGTGATACTCCCCGCCCTGCCGAGCTTAATCTTCGTGGGCTGAACGCTCCCGCGGTAGAGCTGCGCACCCGCAACGGTTACCGTCATAACCGCATTGGTGAGGTCAAGCGATGAGGAGTTCGCCGAGAGCACCGCCTCGCTGAAGGGCACGGGATACTGCGGGTCAACCGAGAGTGTGAAGGGCTCGGTATTCCCCACAGTAGGAATGCCCTGTGCCGAAGACGCGAGTGGTATAAGGAGGGTAAGAGCGAGTGCAACAGAGAAAACAGGACGCATAGCTCCAGTATAGCCCCTCGGCGGGTCATTACGCCGCTTTTTTCTCATCTTCGGGGATTTCGTACTGACCGTCATTTGCCGCAAGTTTGCGCTGGTAGTCGGCATACTCCGCCTCTTCTCTCTCTATGATGTGCCTCTGCTGAATGTCCGCCCGCTCTTGACCGGACTGGATTTGCGCAACCTGATGTACCTGCTGATTTCGTTCTTGTAGCCGTGTGGCGGAGGTCTCCTGCTCCCACTTCTTCAGCGCCGCTTGCTCCGTTTTTATCTGGGCGCGGTGCAGTCGCCAGAGGATGAAGGTGAACACGGGGAAAGCGCCAAGGAATGGGACTCCCCCCACGGCAAAAGCACCTGCAAATTGAATTGGTGCGCTTGCCGCTGTCTTAAACAGACGCTTGTTCAACATCACGATACAGAGACCGAGCGCCAAGAAGCCCATAAGACCGACCGCGTTCGCCATTATAACGCCGAAAGGACCGATAATCTCAATGCCCGCGGCTCCCACCGCGGCTCCAACTGCGCCGCACAATCCAACAGCGGTCTTTGTACCCAATAGCCCAAGCGTCCAGCTTGAGAGCCGCGCGCTCACACTTAGGGTGCAGTAGAAAATGGCGACCGCCGGTCCGAAGAACCAGAAAAAGTGGAAGAACGCCCGTATCGCGTCAACAACAGCGGCGCCTGCAAGGACGGGCGACGCTTTTGGCCAAGTCATCACCTCGGGCGGGGCGCTATTTCTTCTCTGCGGCATAGCGGTCCTTCTCTTTCTTTATCGCAAGGAGTTGTGAAGGGTCAGAAGTGATAATCTGGTCTTCGGTATAACTCGCGACGACCTTGATCGCGACATGTTTGAGACCAGCGAAGAAGAGCCCTTCACCGACCCCCGCCTCAAGGAGGAGATATTTCTCCTCGTCGGTGAGATTGAAAGTCTTCTGCAGAACATCAATGGTGGTTGACGACTGTTTTAAGAGCAATTGTAAGCTCGAGTTGGTGAGAATGGGCCTGCCGTACGGACTCTTAAGGAAGTCCTCAACATCTTGGGTAATCGTGCAGACGCCGAGATAGTATTTGCGTCCGCGTTTCGCGAGAGAATACAAGAACGAGGCGGTGTCGTCGCTCTTCATCATCCACCACGCCTCGTCAATAATCAGGAGGCGCTTCTTCAGCTCGTGGCGCACCTCGTTCCAGATGTAGTGGGTGAGGATATACATCGCAATCGGCTTCAGCTCGTCCTCCATATCGCGCACCGAGAAGACGGCGAACTGCTGGCGGATATCAATATTGGTCGGCTGGTTCAAAAAGCCCGACCAGGTGCCGCGTGTGTACTTAGAAAGGCGCTCAATCAAGGAGGTGCTCCCCTCCATACCCGAGAGGACCTGCTCAAAGTCGGAGAGAAGCGGCGGCTCGGCACCGGTGAAGTCGGTGTCGCCGGTAATATCCTTCAAGGCGTAGGTCTCGCTGATGGCGCGGTCAACGATAGCGTCCTCTTCAGGCGTGAGGCCGGAGAGCATAATACGGAAGAGTCCGACAAGCGTGATGATGTTGGAGCGCAGAACATCCTTCGGGTCCTCGTCCTCTTTGACCGGCGGAAGGTCAAACGGATTGATGTGGTGTTCGGAGGAAAGAGAGATATGGAAAGAGCGACCGCCGGTCGCCTCGGCGAGTTGTTCGTATTCGCGCTCGGGGTCAATGACAATCACATCCACACCGAACATCAGCGAACGGATAATTTCTAGTTTTGTCGCGTAGCTCTTACCGGAGCCGGACTTCGCGAAGACGACCGAGTTGTAGTTCTCAAGCGAGAAGCGGTCAAAGAGGATAAGCGAAGAATTGTGGCGGTTGATGCCGTAGAGAATGCCGCGGTCGCTCGTGAGGTCAAAGGAGACGAAGGGGAATATTGAGGAGAGCGGCGAAGAATTCAGCTTGGAATTGACATGGAGCTCGTCGGTGCCCAAGGGGAGGCAGGAACGGAATCCCTGCTCTTGCTGGAAGAGTGCGGGCTTGGTGTAGACGAGCTTAGAGTCAAGAATGCCGCGGATATTACCCTCGGTCTTCTCAATCTCTTCTTTAGAATCGCCGTAAAGGGCGAGATAGAGGCCGACATCAAAGAGTTTTTCCTGTGCCTGTTGGAGACTGTCGCGCAGGCTCTCAAGGTCTTGATAGCCGGTATCAAGGAGCGGGTCGCGCACGAGCCCCTTGGATTCGCGCTCGCTAATCTGGCTCTGGTATTCGGCGACCTTCTTCTGGAAGGTGCGGAGCGCCTGTTCGGTATCAATCGGGTGAATGAATATGGAAATATCCAACATCTTATCCAGATTGATAACGGGCGAGAACCAGCTGTCGGTGAGGAAGCGCGGGTAGGAGATGGTGTAGAAGGCGCGGACGAACTTCTCGCCGAGCTCAAGCTCGCGCGGACTCACCTTGAGCGCGGTCGGTGCGATGGTGTCAACCAGGTCAAGCGCGCCTTGTTTATAGATGTCCTTCGGGAGCACCGGCATCACGCTCGGCGCCTCTTCCTTCTTGCGGTTAAAAAAATCTAGAAGGGCCATATTATTTATCCAGACGGATAGGGTTCTCAAGCTCGCCCGGGTTGAAGGCGCGGTAGAGAAGCTCAATCTCCTCTTCAGTGCCGAGCGACACCGCACGCACGCCGATACCGGCGAGCCCCGCGCCGACGAGCGTGAGCCGCTGCTCAAGCTGTGCCTGGTCCTCGGCGAAGGTGGATTCGGCGGCGGCCGTGTTCGTGGCGGCGCTCTTGCGGTGTAAGAAACCGGCCGAGGCCGCGGCGGCGGAGAAGCGCGGCGCATACGGGACGATGACATAAAAAGATTTCGTCATAATGTTCGCCTGGTCGGTGAAGGAGCGGACGAACTCAATATATTCGTGGAGCTGAACCCGCATAAGCTCGGTCTTCTGCTCCGCGGACTTCTCCTCTAGGAGGGCGAGATACGGGCGCAGGTCCATTCGCCTTGAGTTGATGAGAATCTGAATTGAGAAATCCAGCGTATTAAGGAAGCTCTGGAAGCCGAGCGTAATCGCGTGCTGTTCGTCGGTAGACTTCAATCCGAAGTTGATAGACGAACAGATAAGCACACCGCGGTACGACCCGTCTTTCAGGATAATGACACCATTCCGAATCTCTTTGACCGGAACGAACTGCTGGGTGGCGTTGGAAGAGGTGACAGCCATATTATTTTCTTGTTTGGATATCGAGCGACCACGCAAGCTCGGTGAGCTTCCCGC
This sequence comes from Candidatus Kaiserbacteria bacterium RIFCSPLOWO2_01_FULL_55_19, assembly GCA_001781715.1. GTDB lineage: Bacteria > Patescibacteriota > Minisyncoccia > Phycocordibacterales > Phycocordibacteraceae > C7867-001. The sequence goes on from MFMD01000018.1 coordinate 3,864, forward strand.
GGGTAAGCTTCGGTGCACCGCGCACCGCGGACACATTGACCACCGGCACCTCCTTGGCGGTTGTGGGGTCCTCGTGCTTCCAGAGGAAGAGCTTTGCGCTCGTGTAGTAGCTGAAGCCCGCCTCTATTATTTCAACAAAGGGCTTGCCGTTTATCTTATAGAACGCGAGCGCCGCCACGAACCCGACCACGAGCGCCGAGAGGAGAAGTGCAACGACAATATTCAGATAGGAGAAAAATAAGACGCAGAGCCCGATCCCGCCGGCGAGATAAATGAACTGTTTCAAGGTCAAGGGCCCGATAATCTTGTCCTCTACCTCAATGAACTGCGGAACCTGGTATTCCATTCTCTACAGTATACCAGCAGAGAATGGCACAAAACGGAGCACGGTGTTGGTATATCGGCACTTTCCTATATGCTACTGCCGGTTAAAAGTCCGAAGAGCCAGACGACAAGACTGAAAAACGGTCCGACGAAAAGGTAGGAGAAGACAAGGAGAAAGACGAGGAGCGAGGCGATGCCGAGGGTGCGGATGTACTGCTCAAAACGAGCGAACCCCTCAGAGAGGTTCCACGGGAGCACAGAACGCAGTACCGTGAAGCCGTCAAGCGGCGGAAATGGGATGAGATTAAAGAGGCCGAGGAAGAGATTAATGAAGGCAATTGTCGCGGCGAGCGTGACTGCCGCCTGGTCAAGCCCTATGAGGGGGGCGAATCGCACGACGAGCCCGAAGATAATCGCGAGGAAGAGGTTCGTCGCGCTTCCCGCCACCGCCACCAGGGTCTCGCCCCAGCGCCGCGCCTTCAAATTGTAGGGATTATACGGGACCGGCTTTGCCCACCCGAACATAATTGGTGAGCCCGTGAAGATGAGGAGCCCAGGGAGGAGAAGCGAGCCCATCAGGTCAATGTGCGGAAGCGGATTGAGGGTGAGGCGGCCGGCAAGGCGAGCCGTCGGGTCGCCGAGCGAGTCAGCGGCGTAGCCGTGTGCTATTTCGTGCACGATGATGGAGAGGATGAGGACGACAAAGGCGAGGAAGAGGGCCATGTTTGCTGATTTATTTCTCTATGCTACCATGCTCTCCACTATGGCACGCGCCTGCGAAATCACTGGCAAGACCACCCAAATTGGCGGGCGGTACTCCAACCGTACCCGCGCAACGCAATATAACCCCACCGGCAAGGTGCGCCGCAAGGCCAACCTCCAGCGCCGCCGCCTCTATGTCCCCGAGCTCGGCAAGACGGTTATCGTGGATGTTTCTATGAAAGGATTGAAGACGATTAAGAAGAACGGCGTCTTCGCCGCGCTCAAGAAAGCGAAGGTTATTTAAGGCGTGCTACATTGTAGGTCTATGACCTACACCGCAAAACAGTTCAATCTACCGGCTCTGACGGGATTATCGGAGAAACAAGTGAAGGTTCATCTCGCGCTCTATGAGGGCTATGTGAAGCACGTGAACCTGATTGCAGAGAAACTGCAGGCGGTACGCGACGGGAAACTGGAGATGGACCCGTACATCACTGCCGAACTGCGCCGCCGCCTCGCTTTTGAATTTGACGGAATGCGTCTCCACGAATATTATTTTGAACAATTTGAGGGCGGGGCTACAGCGCCGAACGCGGATTCGGCGCTCGCCTCGGTTGCTACCGAAAAATACGGGAAAGAGGGACTTGAGGCGCATATCCGCGAGACTGCGGCCGCGCGCGGTATCGGCTGGGTCGTCGTCTACTACGACCCGAGGGGCAAGACGCTTCAGACGGTGTTTGTCGGCGACCACGAGGTCGGACAGCTCGCCGGCCTCCCTATCCTGCTCGCCTTGGACCTCTGGGAGCACGCATATATGGTGGACTATGTCCCCGCAGAAAAGAAAAGTTATATTGATGCCTTCTTCGCGAATTTGAATTGGTCGGTTATTGAGAAGCGTTTTGACCAAGCGATGTAAGCGAGAAATGCGTAGGCGGCGAGAACAAATAAAAATGGGAAGCGCTCAAGCGAGAACGCCGCGAACGGCAATGCGGAACTCTCCTCTGCGATGAAGATGAAATAGCGCATCAGGATGAGCGCGGGGAATCCTACGATGGTGGTGATGAGCGGAACGAACGGTCCTATCGTCATCCCGACGACCCCTGCAATCGCCGCCGAGGCCATCGCGAGCGGGACGAGTGGATTCACGAGGATATTCGCCGGTAGGGCGACGAGCGAGAAGAGTCCGATGTCATAGAGAAGGAGCGGTAGCACTGCAATCTGCGCCGCGAGCGTTGTCGCGACGGTGTTTGTTAAGAAGCCGCTCGGGGAAAATAATTTTTGAGAGCGTTCCGCCCCGACGGACGTCGGGGCTGCACTATGCATAATCACTCTCAAAAATCCTTTTCCCTTCGCTCTTCGGTCAATGAACGCTTCAATAATCGGCGCGAGCCAGATGATGCCTGCGGTCGCCGCGACCGAGAGCCCGAAGCCGGGGTCAAAGACGAGATAGAGCGGATTCCACACGAGCATCAGGAAGACAGCGACAAAGAGCGCACGGCTCGCGGCGTAGGAGCGCCCCGTCGCCCGCGCGTAGAGCGCAATCACCGCCATAATCGCGGCGCGAATGGCGGTAGCGGAGATGCCGGCAATCCCGACGAGGAGGAGAAGCGCCGCCCCGCCGG
>MFMD01000018.1:6621-7881 GCA_001781715.1 Candidatus Kaiserbacteria bacterium RIFCSPLOWO2_01_FULL_55_19
ACATTGTATCCGGAGAGCACGATAATCTGGACGAGTCCCGAACGCGTGAAGGCGTCGGTGAGCGCGGTGCCGAGCCCCTCCTTTCCCCCGATGACGATGCCGCCCGCAAGCGCGGAGGCGGGCGCGGGCAGGGCGCGCTCAAGCCCGTTTAAGAATGAGTGCTTCACGCGCGCGAGAAACGCCGGCACCGAATACCACGGCGCTGGCTCCTGCGTATAGATTGCCCCGTACTGAATGAGGAAGCGGATGCCCCGCGCCTGCAGATATTTATCGTAGCGGAAGGTGCGCCCGCCGTCGGTCTCAAACGCCTGCGGGAGAGAAAGCGTTCCGTAGACGCGCACACGGTCACCGACCGCCACATTTGCCGAGAGCGGCATCACGGCGAGCATCCCCACGGTGCCCTCGCCGCTCTCCACTGCAATCGCAATGCGTTGATTCTTCTCGCGGATGTCAGGGTCGCCGACCACAATCGCCTCATACTGCACGCGGTGGCGTAGGTCTCGGGTGAATGCCTCTGGCGGAGGCGTGTCGGCCACCGCCGAGCGCACCATCCCGAGCGCAACGAACAGAAAGAACACCGCACCAAGCGAGTACGCAAGGCGCGGCTTCATAAACGCAAAAGCCCCGCACAGCCCCGCAAGTATCAAAACAAACATCACGGGCTCCCATCCAAAACTAAAAACCGACCGCATCCCCACCCCACCCACAAACCCCGCAACCACTGCGACAAGGAAACCCATCGATTAATCCATTCGCGTTATTTCTTCGGGTACTCTATATTCATGCCAACTAACCTTCTTCTGTTCGATGACTTCTCGCAGCTGTTTTTCAACAGAATTAAGTTGAGACCTTCCAGTTTTAACTTCAAGAAAAACAACCTCGGTAATATTTTGGTCGTCTTTCCCTTTAAAAAAGACAAAATCAATCGGATCTCCCAAAAACTTTCCTTCGGAAGCTCTTAAATCTTGCGGGAAATGAGGAAGGAGTGTAGCGACTTGTTCGGATATTTTTCCTTTAACAACACTTCTCTGGAAATTTAAAGAACCACGCCTCCTTATTTCCTCCCAACCTCTTGATTGTATTAATCCCAACACATATCCAATTACAAAAAGCGCAAGTAACCCCAAGCCGTAAAACACCAGGTTCTGCACGCTACCAAAATCTATAAGCATATTTATTATTCTACCGCACTTATGGCCTAGGATTCGGAACCACGGTCCATGGCTTCGTTGGCGAGGGCGTCGGCGTCGCTGTTTTCTT
>MFMD01000018.1:7896-8108 GCA_001781715.1 Candidatus Kaiserbacteria bacterium RIFCSPLOWO2_01_FULL_55_19
TGAAGGTGACGGTGCCGAAGGCACCCGCCACTTGTGCAAGGCGCGCCTGCTGCTCCTTCATCACCGGATTTCTCACTTTGTACTCACCCTTCATCTGCTTTACGATAAGCTCGCTGTCCAGCTTCACCACGACCTCGGTCGTCTCACGCTTCGCCGAGCCGACAAGCTCGGTGAGCGCCTCAAAGGCGAGAATCACCGCCGCATACTCGGCG
>MFMD01000018.1:8116-8515 GCA_001781715.1 Candidatus Kaiserbacteria bacterium RIFCSPLOWO2_01_FULL_55_19
GGTGCGCGTGCCGAGGAACTTAGAGACATTCGCGACCGCGACGCCGAACTCGTCGCGAATCATCGCACCCGCTCCCGCGGGTCCCGGGTTCCCTCTTGACCCCCCGTCGGCATGAATGGTGAATCGCATTTCGGTACTATACACCTGTTCGCCGACAGCTGTACCCGCTTTCGGACACGCATAATTTCTTGCTAGAAATTTGCTGTGTCTCGCGCCGTCGCGCTCCGACACGTCCTCAATCTGGCACAACTGTCGGCTTCTAGACGGGGCGGATGTCCAGAAGGCGCAGGCGCACAGGAGAAGAGCGGGAGAAGGTGTCGCGCTCAAGATGTACGAGAAGATTCACGCGGCTGCCTACTTGAATCGTCTCTGCTACGCGCTTGATGGGGCCTTTTACGA
>MFMD01000018.1:8533-8795 GCA_001781715.1 Candidatus Kaiserbacteria bacterium RIFCSPLOWO2_01_FULL_55_19
CGAAAAATATCACCGCGTCCACACTCGTCTTCCTTTCATCCACTTCAATTTTTAATTTCAAATGCTCCTCAGCTTTTCCGAAGTGTGAAATCTCGCGGAGCGACACCTCGCGCAATAAGAACACCGGTTTCGGATTATCTATGCCGAAGGGAGCGAGGCGTTCCACTCTCTGTAAGTATGCGAGCGTCGCTTCCTCGGGTGTGATGGCGGCGTCCGCGCGGCGTTCCAACTCGTCTATCGCTGGTGCTTCTGCGAGAAGTCG
>MFMD01000019.1:0-6458 GCA_001781715.1 Candidatus Kaiserbacteria bacterium RIFCSPLOWO2_01_FULL_55_19
TGCGGACTTTTAGCTTACTTCAAGGTAACTTTTGCGCCTGCATCCGTCAGCTTCTTCGCCAACTCTGCGGCATCCTCCTTCTTCATACCCTGCTTAAGCATTGAGGGCGCGCCGTCAACGAGGTCCTTCGCCTCCTTGAGGCCGAGTGCGAGCGCCTCCTTCACCGCCTTGATGACGGCAATCTTGTTCGCCCCCACTTCGGTAAGCTCAACATCCGAAGTTGACTTACCTTCCTCTGCGGCACTGGCTGCTGCCGGACCGGCGACCGCAACCGCTGCGGCGCTCACGCCGAACTTCTTCTCAAGCACTTTTACGAGCTCGGAAAGCTCAAGTACTGACATCGCCTCAACTTCCTCAACAAGCTTCTTGAACTTGCTCGGTACTTCTACCGCTTCAGTTCCCTCTGTTTTGATTTCATCCATACATTATTGTTTCTTCTTGCTAATTTGATCAAGCGCCATAACTAATCCCTGTATCGGACTGTTGATGACATTCACGAACATCCCGCGCAGCACGCCCATCGGCGGAATCGTCGCGATCGCGATCATCTTCTCTGCCGTGAGAAATGCCCCTTCAAACATGCCGCCGACAAGGGCGAGGACATCTTTCATCTTCTTGCCGAATTCGTGCACGCCACGCGCCGGTGTCGTCACATCCGCCCCGCTCGTCCACGCGACCGCGATTTCACCCGGCAGCGCCGGAATCTCGCCCGTGTAGCCCCTTGTAGCGAGCGCCTTCGTGATGAGTGTCTTCTTCGCGACATAGTAGCGCACGCCCTGTGCCCTCAGCTCATTGCGCAGGCGCGATGCGTCCTTCACCGTGAGCTTCGAGAAGCTCACAAAGGCAATCGCCGACGCCTCCTTGAACGCATCATTCAGTTTCGCGAGTATCTCGCGTTTCTTATCTTTTGATATTGCCATTTTAAGAAAGGTGCAAGTTGTAAGTTGCAAGATGCAAGTAATTACTTACACCTTAACCCTTACCCCTTGAACCTGTAATTTAATGCACGAACGAAATTAAGGAGAGTTCGACCTTGTTACTGGTCTCCCTGCGCAAGATTCATGTCCATCGACCAGTGCTGGACTACTTACGGTCTTCGGTTCGTACAGGACAACTCTACCAAAACAGTATATAAATGCAACCTTACCTTAACATCGTCTATAGACGATGCTAAGGTAAATTGAAAAACTAGTTCATCGCCGCGCTCGCGACATGGAGGGTGAGGAGCGCGATGGCAATGATAGCCGCAAATCCGCTGGCAAATTTTACAAACTCCACAAAGAACGGGAGCATTCTCCGCTCGGTATCGCGCTCACGGTTATTGCTTTGATTGTTCATCCCGTTAGAGGTAGGAAATCGGAGACTTCCATACGGTTATTGAGGACAATCTTTCCCATACTGTCATCCTGTTTAGTATAACATCAATTATTCTCCGGTCTTAACCTCTAACGAGATTCATAGGCTCGTATGTTGGCGAGGTCGCTCGCCGCCGCCGTGTCCGTTGGGTCAAACCGCAACACCTCGCCGAGGAAGAACGCAGCGTTCGGGAGGTCAACCACCGTCTCATAATACACCGCGGCGCGGCGTGCGGTCTCAAGGTCGCTCTTATAATACTCCTTCCCTTTCGTCGCCTCGGTCGCGGCACCCGCGGTATTTCCTGATGCATAGAGAAGCTGGGCAAGAACGAAGTGGGGGGCGGAGAGGGTCGGTACGAGCTCAATGTAGCGCGATAAGATATCCTGTGCGGCGGCATACCCGGCAATGCGCTCCGCCGAGCGCGGCGGATACGCATTCGCATTGCTGATAGAGAGGTTCGCGAGAATATACCAGGACTGCGAACGCTTCGGCGACTCCCCAATCGCGCGCGCAAGCGCTTCGCTAAGGAGAGTGCGGTCAATGGTTGTCCCGGGTGGCGCGAGTGAGAGCACTTGCGCGAGATAGAGCGCCGTGCGCGCATCATAGGTATACCGGTTGAAATTCGTGGTGAGAATAGAGAGCGCGGCGTGATACGCGTCTACGCGCGCCTGTCCGGAGAGCGCGAACGCCTGCATAAGCGCGTACATATCGTACGCCTGATAACCGTATTCCAGATTGCCGTATGTATTGAGCGCAAAGCCGTGCGAGAGATACCACGATTCTTCCGCCACATCCGTGAGCTGATACTTGTATGCCTGCGAGAGGTCGTACGCGGCAAGTGCCGAGCGTCCTGCGGCGGGAACGCCGGATAGTATTACCACTGCCGCGACGAGCCACGAGGTCCTGCGCATCCAAAGAGAGAAGAATATTGTCTCGCGCGGAACATCGGTAAGCGACCAAGCGAGAAAGCCCGCAAGAAGCGCGAGGATGAGCCAGAAGGAAGAAACGGTGTCAAAGACAAAGAAATTCTGCACCGCATAGGTCAGCGCAAGCAGTGCGGCAATACCTCCAATCCACGCCTCATTCTTGCGCACAAGGCGCAGGGCGGAGGTGAAGAATGCCGCGATGAGCGCGAGATAGAGCAGGAGTCCGCCAATACCGTACTGCGCGGTGTAGTCCAGAAAGGCGTTGTGCGAGCGGTCAAACCATTGCTCCACTATCTGTGTCGGATCGTAGAAACGGTTGAAGAGTACATCAATATGTTCGGCACCGACGCCGCTCCACGGACTCTTTTGTATCTCGGTGAGCATATGCTCCCAGATGAAGAGGCGGCTGCTGACCGTCCCGTCGGAAAGCGAGATGGACGCGATGCGCGCAATCGGTTCAAAAGGAATCTGCGCGAGAGTAGTCCGAAAGGCAAAGAAGAGGCCGCCCACCAAAACAAGCCCGACGAGGACAGAGGTAGAAATCGTCCGTGCCTTCCCTTTTCCATAGAACACGCCGTATGCACCGTACACGAGACCTGCGGCGAGGAGCGCGAGCATCGTACCGCGGGTCGCCGTCAAGATGATAGCGAGAATCTGAACTCCCACACCCACATACGCAATGCGACGCCATAGTACAGGAAGTTCCTCCACGACGGCGAGCGTCGCAAAGAGTGAGATACCGAGGTAGCCGGCGAAGAACGCGGCATTCCCGAGCAAGCTCCCGATGCGGCCACCGCCGAGGAGCCACTCGCCAATACCGTAGAGCGCGACTGCGCTCCCCACTACTGCGACCGCGCGTAGTAACCGCGCGAAGAATGCGCGGTCGGTATAGACGAGAATCAGATAGAAGCTGGCGACCGCACAAGTGAGCATTAGGAGTCCGTCACCGCGCACGAACATGCTCCAGAAGCTCTTATAGAAATCAATCCCGATGAAGCTTGTCCCGTAGGCAAGCAGGATAAGCAGGGCGGGAATCCATGTTTCCCAGTAAGAGAGCCGTGCGTAGTAGAATGCACGCCCGTTCGCCGCGAGAATAACGAACACTCCAACGCTTAGCGAGCTAATCGCGTAGAAGAGAAGCGTCTTCGGGACGAGGTACGGGTAGATAAGCCCTCCCCAGATGATGACCGGTAAGAATACGGGAGCGAGAAGGAGCCAGGGGTACGCGCGCTCTAAGTAATTCATTGCTTGGCTTGGAGCCGTGCTATCTCGGCATCAATAGCGGTCGTATCCTTCCCCGGTGAGAGCATCTTCACCGTCTCCCATGCGGAAATGGCGTCCGTATAGCGTTTGAGTTCGGTGAGCCACTGCGCCTTTATGGAGAGAATCTGCGCGGTATCGCCGAATACTTTATACACAGCTGTGAGGGCGGAGGCGATGCGCGCGGAGTCATTCGGGAATTGTCGTGTGAGATAATTCAATCGCTGAATATGGTATTCAAGTACGCCCGGCTCCACCGCGGTCGCCTTCGCATACGCGTCTGCGGCAGTACGGTACGCGCCGAACTGATCAAACAGGTGGCCGAGATTCACGAAGGCGAGTCCCTTTTGGGGGTGAATCCGGATTGCACGATTATAGTTATCGTACGCACTCTTCCCGTCGCCGAGTAACCCCTTATCATTCCCTATCCCGAGATAGAGGTCGTAATCATCGTACTCGCCTTTCCCAATGAGCCCCGTGAGATGTGTGATGTCGGCATTCGCCTGCGCAATAAGAGTCTCATTCCCTGCATAGGCACCCTTGAAGCTCCACGAGGCAATGGTGTCTGCCGAATTTATCGGGAATGGACCGACTACGACGGTAGTGGTCGCAATTGGCGTGCTGTTTTCGGTAGAGGAAGCTGTGATGGCGGGAGAAGGCGCCTGTGCGCGGTATGACCACCCGAAGAACGCTAGCGCCACTACCACGAACCCAATGCCCACAACTACCCAGTATCTGACAGTAATCTGCATATGCACAACAGGATACCACCCCGGCGAGATAGCCGTCTACGAGCGGCAGGCCGCAAATATCGGAAGGTCTGACCTTCCGGGAGTCACCAGGATTCGAGCATAAGACCTTGGAACTCTTTGCCGTGAGAACTCATATGTGCCGAGAGCAATTCCCTCGCTTCCTCCTTAAATGAATCCCGTTGTCCTAACATGTCTGCGATAAGTCCGTCAGCCATATCTACAATCGGCGAATGCTCGCCCGAAATGAATCCCGGCAAACTTGAAAAGTGATACCTTTTCGTCCATTCCCATGCATCGTCGAAACGCAAATATGCCTTGGCGAGTCCTCCAGGGTACATCTCGAGTACATTCTTTATGAGGATGTAGAACATAAGGTACTGTATGTGCGCGTCCTCCGTCACCGCGCGCGCATGGTACGCACTCTGGAAAATACTTCCCTTTTCTTTGTACTTCAGATTGAAACACATAGACATGCTCCCGCCGAGCTTCTGCATAAACTTTGCCGTCCCGCCTTCTCGGATTTCTTGCAAAAGCAGATGAAAATGATTGGAGAGGAGCGTCCACGCGAGAACACGCACGAGCGGTTCTTGCTCCGGCCAATGCGCTGGGCGTTCAAACATTCCCGTTTCTGCGGTTGATTCGTGCCAATGCGGATCCGAATGAACATCATTAAGAAAGAACAGTGACTTCACGAACCTCCGACGGTCAGCGTCATCTCGTACGATATCCATCCCACGAGTACCGCGTTTTGTCACATGAATAATGGAATCAACTGTATACGCATCTTTCCTCATCATCTAAACATACCTCCCAATTACACGCCGGAAGGTCAGACCTTCCGGCGTATGTGTATAACATTGTGAGTTTTGGAAGTCTCGGGGAGAGTCTGGAAGGTCAGACCTTCCGGAGGAGGCCACACGGGGTGGGGGTGGGGGCATGAGCACCTCTCGGCTGTAAATACAAAAAGCCCCCTCGGAGAGGGGACTTTTTGTTGCTAGACCGATTCTCTAGCTGGTTCGTTGCTAGGCCAATATCCTAGCTGGTTTGGTGTTCGGACCGATTCTCCGAACTGGCGGAAGGTCAGACCTTCCGGAAGAACTCACGAGAGACGATTAACTACCGAGAGTAGCTCGTTGTGTTCCCAGTGAAGTTCTTGAGGAGGTATCCGTTCGTCCAGTCAGAGGTGCTGATCGTGTGGGTTGTCGCCGAGCGATCAGACCAGCTGGTGTTGCCCGAAGCAGAAGCAGCGCCGTTCGCGACAGGAGAAGTGTCAGGAGCGAGCGAGACAGTGAGCGTCGAGCCAGTGACACCGAAACCAGCGACTGTAGCGTAGAGGCTATATGTCTTTGATGTAGCGACCTGCTGATACTTCGCCTGTGTCGCGTTCTTCGTCAGGTCAACCGTGATGGTTGTCGCTGTCGTAGAAGCGGACGAGGTCGTGTTGTCAAGCAGGTTTATACCGTTGCTATCAGCAAGATACACGCCGGTAAGCATCGTGCTTGCAGACGCAGACGAGGTTGAGACATTGAAGACGAGCTTCGACCACTCAATGGCACCCGCCGCGTCAGCCGTGATGCTGAACTGGTAGATTGGCGTGCCTGTAACAGGAATCGTAACGCCTGTTGGGATCATCGCGAAGGTCGGGATGGACTTCCTCACATAGAATGTTCCATTTGAGGCGATATCCGTGCCCGAGTTCACGACTATGAGCGCCGAGCCGGCGCTGTCCGTTGCGTTGAATGTGTTGTCAATTGCGGAACTTGCGTTGCCGGTATTGAGCGACACATTGACCGCCGCACCCGAGGTTGCGCCTGATGCTACCGTCGGCGTGCCGACCATAACATCAAGGTTAGCCGAGTCGTTCATCGGGACATACATACCAAGACCGGTGAAGGTCGCGGTTGCGTACGGCATCGCGGCACTCACCGAGAGCGCCTGTGTTGCCGTCAGTGTTGCACCGCCCTGATTCTTGTACGAGACCGTCACATTCGTAACCGAAGTGGCGGCACCGTTCGGAATGAGGATGGCGAGGTTATTCACCATGTACGCGGAATTGCTTGCCGCGAAGTTGAACTGACCGACCGTAACTGATCCAGCACCCGCGAGAACATTGTTGCTTACCGGGTCACCCGCACCGCGCGTTACCGAGAGCGAACCGGCACCG
>MFMD01000019.1:6503-6880 GCA_001781715.1 Candidatus Kaiserbacteria bacterium RIFCSPLOWO2_01_FULL_55_19
CGAACCGGCACCGACCGTGATGGTCTGGAGGGCTGTTGCGCTCGGCGAAGCGGAGATGCTGGTAATCATACCCGTGCCCGCAGTCGTTATACCAACCGTGGCGACAATTGGACCGACGTTTACACCCGAGAGGATGTTGCCGTAGATATCAATGACCTTGGTTGAGGATGCTGGGACCGCGTAGCTGACCGAGAACGAGTTGGTTCCTGACGGAGTCGTGATAATCGTGCCGAGCGTACTGCCCGTCGCGTTATCCTTGAGCGTCAAGTTGGTGATAGATGCCGCGTTAGCCGTGGACATCGTAATCGCAATCGTGTTGACATTCACTCCTTCGGTAGAACCGGTTGAGAGCGTGAACGCGCCGAGCTTGGCATTGT
>MFMD01000020.1 GCA_001781715.1 Candidatus Kaiserbacteria bacterium RIFCSPLOWO2_01_FULL_55_19
TCGCCGCCGACGAGGGCGTGATGCCACAGACGCTTGATGCGCTCGCCGCCATCAAGGGCGCCGGTATCCCCTACATCATTGCGATTACGAAAATCGATAAGAACAATGCCGATGTGGACCGTGCGAAGAACTCGCTTATTGAGAATGAGATATTTATTGAGGGGATGGGCGGCGACATCGCCTATGCCCTTGTCTCGTCAAAGACCGGCGAGGGTGTCCCCGAACTTCTTGACTTGCTGCTCCTCACCGCTGACCTTGCCGAGATCACTGCCGACCCGGCAGCAAGTGCGACGGGCTTTGTCCTTGAATCAACACAGGACCCCAAGCGCGGTGCCTCAGCAACGCTTATCGTGAAGGACGGCACCCTCACGCTTGACGGCTTTGTCGTCGCGGGGGACGCCTTCGCGCCCATCCGCTTCATTGAGAACTTCTTCGGTATGCGCGTTTTGCAGGCAGGACCCTCGGAGCCGGTCCGCATTTCCGGATTCAATAAACTCCCTTCCGCCGGTTCGCTCTTCAGTATCGTGAAGAGTAAGAAAGAGGCCGAGGCGCTGGCGAAAGAAAATGCGAAGGCATTTGCCGCCGTACCGAAGCAGGGCGTCACGGCCGAAGGCATTACCGAGCTCCCGCTCATCGTGAAAGCGGATGTCGCCGGCTCCGTTGATGCGATTGTCCACGAACTCGCGAAGATAACCCACGAACGCGCCGTTGTCCGAATTGTCTCTTCGGGTGTCGGTTCCGTGTCAGAAACCGATGTGAAGTCGGCGCACGCAAGCAACGCTACGATTATCGCCTTCAATGTTTCAACCGATGCAATCGCAAACGAGCTCGCGCTCCGCGATGGCATCTCCGTACTGTCCTTCTCTATTATTTATGAGCTCTCCGCAAAGGTGCGGGAACTCCTTACCGCAAGCGTCCCCGCGCTCGCAAGCGAAAAGGAGCTCGGAAGGGCGCTCGTGCTCAAGACCTTCTCCTCGGGTGCGAAGAAGCAGGTGCTCGGCGCCCGCTATATCTCGGGTGTGCTCACGGTGGGCAATCGCGTGAAGATTATGCGCAAGGGCGAGGAACTCGCGCGCGGGAGCATCGGGAACCTCCAGCAAGCGCGCATTGATGTGAGCGAGATAAAGACCGAGGGAGACTTCGGTACCGAGATAGAGTGCCGCGAGAATGCCGCGTACGGCGACGAGCTGGTCGCATTCCTCGTTACGCAATCATGATTCCTAATGCACGCCCTTCGCGCCACCAGAGCGATCGCGCCGCCGAGATTGTTGCGCGCGAGGCCGCGACCTTTATCGCGCGCGAGGCCAGTACCGGCTCTCTCATCACCGTCATCCGCGCACAAAGCGTCTCCCACGGCGACCGCATTATGGTCTTCGTGAGCGTCTTCCCCATAGAGAAGGCGCGCACGGCGCTCGCCTTCCTTGAGCGACAGCGCGAAGCGTTCTCGGAGTACTTAAAGCAGCATGCCCGCATACGCATCCCGCGGATAGACTTTATGCTTGATAACAATGAATCATTAGCCGAAGTGCCAAAAAGTTAGTAGTATCTGGAGAGCGGCCCGGTGGTGAAGTGGTAACACAGCGGTCTGCAAAACCGCGATGCGCGGGTTCAATTCCCGCCCGGGCCTCCAGGAGGTAAAATAAGAAAAGATGCCAAGGTGGCGGAATGGTAGACGCACAGGGCTTAAAACCCTGAGAAGGCCTAAAAACTTTCGTGTGAGTTCGAGTCTCACCCTTGGTACTAATGTAAAGTGTGCTAAATTATTTAAGTTCGTTTGCGCCTATATGTAGGCATATAAGCGCTGCGTTCGGAGCAAGAGAGTGTTAGATTACTAACGTTCTCTTGTCCTCACTTTGCGCCTATAGCTCAGTTGGTAGAGCAGATCCCTCTTAAGGATAAGGTCCCTGGTTCGAGCCCAGGTAGGCGCACCACAAAACTTGGTATAGTGTTGAAACGCTGGGGTGGCGGAATTGGTATACGCGCATGGCTTAGGACCATGTCCCGCAAGGGTTGAGAGTTCAAGTCTCTCCCCCAGCACTCGGTAATACTTGACTTTCCTATAGTTTTGTGTATTATGCACCGCAGAGTGCAGGTCTTTCTGCTGCTCATAATCTCACAGGAGAAACATCATGAAAAAGATTGTCTGGCCAGCTCTGCTGGTTTATACCGTCTGTCTCATCGCAGCCCTACTCGCGAATCACTATGCGAGCCCCGTTGAAATCTTCAACGGGAAGTACGGGGTTGGGACAATCATGCTGTACGCTCTGTTGCTCTACACGGCAGCAAGCATGCGCATCGTTGGCCCGACTGAACTTGGCTGCCGGCTTTTCCTCGGGAGACCGATCGAAAACATCAATTCCGGCTTTGCCTTCGTACCGCTCTGGATTTTCGAACTGGTAACCGAAACGCGACTTGTCATACAAGACGAGCTGCCCGCGGAACCGGACAAGATCTACCGCGGAAGCACGGGCGATGAGGTCGGCAGAACTGTTCCGAAAGAGCTCCAACTCCTCGGTATGAAGCCACCGATCAGGGTCACTTTTAGCGGCAATAATGAAGAAAGCAAGAAGGAAGGGATTGCCGCGGATGACCCGTACGACCGCCGCCTTACGGCTGAAGTCGTTCCTGTGGTTCGCTGGAAAATTAACAACTTTGTTGTTTTCCTCGAGACCATTGGGTCCATCGATGCTGCCCGAAAGCAAATGGAGGATACCTGCGTCAAGACATTCACCGAGATGTTGACGAGAGTCAGCCCGGCGGTTGCTCTCCTTCGCATCAAGACATACAGCAACAAACTTGAGAAGGCAATCGAGAGTCTGGTAGTATTGTGGGGTATCGAGATTGATAGTGCCCAAATCAAGGCAATCAATTTCAGCCACACAGTCAACGACGCGGTCCAGGATGTCGTGGTACAGGAGCGCAAGAAGGCCGCGAACGCCCTCGAGGGCCAAGGTCTTGGTGCTAGGGAGAAAGCCATTCTCGATGGGCGCACTGACGGGCTCAAGAAAATGATGGACGATCTGTCGGTGAAAGGCGAGGTTGTCCTCGGCGCTGAAACTGCCCGCGCTATTGCGGGAGAAGGCAACAAGTCCAGCCAGCGGACAATCATTGCTGGCTCTGGCGGCTTCGTCGATCTGATCGGCACCGCCGTGGCCATCGGTGAAAGTTTCAAGGCTAAACAAGGAGGTGCATCATGATTGAATGGGTCGTTGTTGTTCTTCTAGTCAGTATCTTTGTCTGGCGGATAGTATTGCCAGGTATGAAGCTGGGAGCAGGTGGTGGAACTCCCACTGCTGCCCCAGCGGCGGTGGGTGGTGGAGCAACGACAACCACAGCTCCGCCGCCGAAAGGTGCCAGGAAATGGTTCGAGGAGAACTGGCCGTCTATCCTGATTGTCGTTGTCGGCGTTGCGGCCGTGTACTGGGGATTTCAAAACACCCAGATACGGCCGACGGATGCGGGGAGTTGGAGCCAGAATCACTGGCTCTCGCTTCTCATCCTCTGGGGTATGGGCCACGCGCTCATCGCGCTCAATGCGAAAGCATGGGGTGCAGCGGTGGCAAGCACGCTCCATTGGGTGCTTGCGAGCGTGATGCTTCTGCTCTTCATCGTCCTACCCTTCATCGGGTGGGTCGGTGGAAGCAGTGAACCGAAGCGGGCCGAGAGCGCAATACGCTCAATGCCTGCGACGGTAGTTCCGCTCGCGAGTACATCACCGTCGTCGTGGCCGAAGTTGGTCATACCGGCGAGAGGCAGGTCGGAGCTCGTTCCCATCCCGCTGAATATGCGTATCGTGATGGATGGAGATCAGTTCGACCTCCACACGGTATACACAGACGGCCGCGACTGCTCGTTTAAGGAGTCGGGTATCTGTCCTCTGGGAGCGTATGTGGGCAGCTATGCGGTAAACAAAGCATCGGAGACGAATGTTGTCTCCTACGCTTTCGCACCAATCAACTGAAGTTCTTTCGCGCCTCGTGCGCACGAAGGCCCCGCAACTTGCGGGGCCTTTTCTTTTTATACTTCACTATTTTGAAATGGGATTGATGCCGAAGGTGCCAAGCGCAATATTGATAATCCCGTACGCGCCGAAGATAATCACGAGCCCGATGAGCCCCCACATAATCGCTTTCTTCCCTTCACTCCGCTTGGTCTCGTCGCCTGCGTGCGCGACGAACTCAAACACGCCCCAGAGGAAGACGACAAACGCGCACGCCGCAAGAAGCAGAATAATCGGATTGATAATCTGCGCGACGACCTTGTCTAAGAAGGAGTTAAGCGCGGGCATTTACCTACCCGCCGACATTCACACCCGCTGATGGAGTACCGCTTGAAGGTCCTGTCGCATTACCGAAGCTTACCGTGCCCGTGAGGATGTTCACCAAGCCCCAGATGGAGACCATCACGAAGAAGCCGATAAGACCCCAGAGCATGAGATTCTTGCCCTTCTCCTTCACCTCTTCGGAGTTCGCACCGAGGATGAAGACATCAAACGCACCCCAGAGGAAGACCATAAACGCGACCGCAAAGAGCACCGGCACGAGCACATTGTTGATAGTGCTGATGACGAAGGTGCCGACATCCGAGACATTGCTAATCGCGGCAAACGAGACGAGCGGCAGGGCGAATGTCGCGAGTGCGCCAGTGGTAAGGGCTAGGGCTTTTTTCATAAGGTAAGTAAACGGTTAATAGGGTAATTGTAGCGCCTCTGGGGGTGGGGTCAAGGTGCTATGACGGGTGGTGTGGATAGCCCTGGAACGCCAGCGGTAGTTATGCTTTTCATCCCCCAGAGTAATCGCACGTAAAGCCATCCCAATACCCACCGGTACTCTCACAATTCTGTATTGTGTAATCTGATGGGGTCGGCTCAGATGGAGTATAACAGCCACCTTCTGGGCTCTGGACTTGAGGAGGGGTGCAGGCCGCAGTGCCACTTCCATATCCTGCAGTGGTACCAGAACTGCAAACACCGTAACCTAGACTGTCATACTCACACGTGAGTCCAGAGGCGCAGGGAGAATAAGTACAATCTGCCCCGGCACCGACAGTGGTAGTTTGCGCATTCGTGATGGTTGCGTTTGGGTTTGGGTATACCGAGTAATAGGACGACGAGTAGGCGGCTTGAGCGGCTTGGCAATCGGGGCTCGTAGGATTTGAGAGGCAAGTGCTTTGCATAGTCTGATATTGCTGGGTCAGAGCCGCATTTTGAGCAGGGGTTACATTTCCAGCACCGAATGCTCCGCCGCCGCCAGTAGGTGCATAATTACCCGTGCCGAAGGTCGGTGGCGGAGGCGAAGCAACGCCCGCCTGGAGACCGAAGGTGCCCATCAAGAGATTCACGAGCCCCCACATCGAGAGGATAATGATGAAGCCGATGATGCCCCAGAGCGAGAAATGTCTCCCTTCGGTACGACTCTTCTCGTCGGCGGCACCGAGGATGAAGTACTTGTAGACACCCCAGAGGAAGACGATAAACGCTATCGCCATCAAGACCGGCACGAGGATATTGTTCACGACACCGATGATGCCAGTTGAATATGGAGTGAGGTAACTCGTATTGATGCCGCTCTGGGCGAAGGCGAGGAGGGGCGTGGCGAAGGCGGTGATGAGAGCGGTGCGTTGGAAGATTTTATTCATAGAGGATTACGGTGTCGGTACCACCGAGCCGTAGGGTGAGACTGATGACGGGGACGGGGGTGCGTAGGCACCGGCGAGGCCGAAGGTGTTCGCCACGACATTCACAATCCCCCAGATAGAAATCATTATGACAAAGGCGATAATGCCCCACAGAAGGAGCCTATGCCCCTGCTTGACCGCCTCTTCATCACCGCCGGAGAAGATGTAGGCCTTGGCGATACCGTAGAGAAAGACGATAAAAGCGAGGGCGAAGAGCACTGGCACGAGTACATTGTTTATAAGATAGAGGAGATTTTGCGCGACCTGACAGACAGTGTTGGTACAGACATTGCCAAACGATATCCCGAGGCCAAATGAGAGGTTCATACGTGGAAGTATGACATATTACGCGGCAGGCGGGGCGACGCCGAGCGTGGATAACAGGAGGTTCACAAATCCCCATACCGAGAAGAGGAGCACCATCCCGAGGAGTCCCCAGAGGACAAAGGCGCGTCCCTCTGCGCGCTTGGCCTCATCTCCGGCGTTGAGGACGAAGTAGTTCACGACCCCCCAGACGAAGACGAGGAACGCGAGCGCGAAGATGACCGGCACAACCACGACATTAAGCAGACCGACCACGCCCGTTGTGCCGCTCCCGATGAATTGGGCGAAGGTCATACTACCCGCCGAGCGATTGTACGGTCGCTTGGATGCCGGCGGCTATTACCTGCGCGCCGAGCAGGATGAGCGCGCCGATAACGGTCCACAGCAGCATATTCTTCGCTTCGCTTATCTTGGTCTCGTTCCCTTGCGCCGTGACAAACTTGAATCCGACATACACCATCATCAGAATAACCACGACCGCGCCGATACGGATAACGAAAGCGAGGATTTGTTGGAGAAATGAGCTTAAGCTGTTTCCACTCTGGAGTGGGTTGATGAGTTGTACGCCTTGACCTATATTCCCGGCGTTTGTTTGTTGCGCCTGAACGAGCGCCGCAGGTGCGAGCGAGAAGAGGACGAGCGCGACGAGAATAAGGAGATGCGTGCGCATACTATTGTTGCAGGAGTGCGGTGAGGGCCTGTTCGGCGGAGACAAGCGCGGCTTGAATGGTGAGGCGACCGATAATCACATTGGTAATCATACCCGAGAATACAGAGTCGGTGGCCTCCGGCAGTGGGGACAGCCAGCCATGCGCGTAGAGCGCCGAGGAATAGGCAACTTCAGCGACAGGGTCGGCAGGGGGCGTCGCGAGCTGGCCGAGCGTTGCGGGCGCGAGACCGGTGTTCGCCGCGGCCGTCGCTTGCGGGAGTGCGTTCGTGAGGAGCGCGGCGGCCTGATGTGCGCCGGAGGAGTTCTTCGCGCCGCGCGGGACCATAAACGCGTAGAGGAGACCGTAAACCTTCTTCACGCTTGCGGTCGCCGGCTGGGGCAAGGGTGTGACGATGAAGTTAAGATTTGGGTTTGCCGCGGCGAGGAAGCGCGCTTCAGACGCGTAGCCGGCGTAGAGTGCGAGGTTGCCGGTCAGGAACATCTGCTGGGAATCTTGGAGCGAGGCGTTCCAAGTGTAGGAGACCTTGGAGGGGTCGGCAAACTGCGTGTAGAACGCGAGGACTGCCTGCCCGGGCGGAGCGCCGCTGGTCGCACTTGAGCCGCCGAGATTCGCGGTGAGCGCACCGCCGGCTGAATACCGAGAAACGGGGATGCCTGTCTGGAGGAAGAGCGAGGAGAGTATCCCGCGTGCGTTGTGGACATTGGCATAGGTGCCAAGCGCGATAAGACCGCGCGTCACTTGCCGCGATGGCGTCATTTGCGCAACATTCGGCACCAGCCCCGTGAGCGCCTCCCAGGTAGAGGGCGGCCGTGCGATGCCGCTTGAAGAGAGGATAGAGCGATTTGAGAAGAGGACGAGCGGGTCAAGGAGAAATGGTATGCCGTAGTACCCGTCTGGCGCAATAAAGACACTCCCCTCCCCGACAAAGGTGTTGGTGAAGGTGCTGGGAGAAAGAGTTCCGGATGGTACCGGGGTGATAAAGCGTGCGAGGGAATGGAGCTCCTCCTGCGAAGAGAGGATGAGGTCTGGAGGAGTCCCTACCGCTATCGCGGCGGCGAGATCGGTGGGGAGTGCCGCCGGATCTTTCTCCAGATAAGTGACATTCTTGAGAGCAACCTCTGTTTGCTGGAGCGTGTTGAGTGTCGCGAGCATACCCTCCTTGGGCAAGGTCCCCCAAATGAGAATCGGGCCTGCCCCGTTACCGCCCGCATTCTTGCTCGTATAGGTCGCGAAGACAAAGAGGCCGACGAGTGCGCCGACAATAAAGACGCCGTATAAAATACCCTGGAAGAGAGAAATCTTCATCCCGTTAGAGGTAGGAAATCATAGATTTCCGTACGATTATTGATGATACTGTTCTCGATGCCATCATCTTGCTTAGCATAACACTAAAATTGTTCCAGCTCTGACCTCTAACGGGATTCATGGTGCTGTAAAGAGTATACCGTAGTGGTGCGGTCCGGCGCGGAACGACTTCGTCTTATGAAATCCGCCCGTGATGAAGAACGCTTCGGTATCGTGTTCAGAGACAATCTTCTCGGGCGTAGGACCCATACCGCCATAGCTCCCTGCCCAATCAACGACAAGAAGCTTGCCGCCCGGCTTCAGGACCCTCTTTATCTCACCGAGGAGTCCGAAACGATTCTCAATCTGGAAGAAAATATTGGCGAGAATAATCGCATCAATTGACTGGTCGCGCAGGTGGCTCCCACCGAACTTCTCAATGTCGCCCCAGATACCGTCAATGATGCCCTGATGCCGCTCGTGAGTGTTGAGCTTCAGATGCTTCAGAATGTCTTCCTGCACATCAATCGCGTAGACCTTGCCCCCATGCCCCACTATCGCCGCGGCCGCACGCGCATAGTGACCCGTACCCGCACCGAAGTCGGCGACCTTCATCCCTTCGTGGAGGCCAATCTGAAGCACATTCTCGTGAGGAGAACTGAAATGCGCGCTCATAGATATAAAATACCATGCGCGGCCCGCTCTAGGCCGCGCAATCAACACTATACAAACGAGATTAGAGCGCGACCATGCTGGCGATGGAATCGCCGTCGCGCATTTTCATAATGCGCACGCCTTGGGTGGCACGCGAGATGAGATTGATTCCGTTCACCGAAGTGCGGATGACCTGCCCTTTTTTAGAAACGACTACGAGCTCCTCTCCTTCAACAGTGCCAAGGACAACCCGCGCGCCGATGACTTCGCCGGTCTTCGGCGTCACCTGCGCCGTCTTGATGCCCGAACCGCCGCGGCCCTGCACCTTATATTCGGATAGTTTGGTGCGCTTGCCGTAGCCCTTGCTCATAATCACAAGCAGAGACGCATCCTTCGCGGAGGCAGGGATGACTTCAGCCGAGACAACTCTGTCGCCCTTCTTCACAGAGATACCGCGCACGCCGGCGGCGGTACGGCCCATCTCGCGCACATCTTCAGTATCAAATCGAATACTTTGTCCTTTCGCAGTCACGATGGAAATAGTATCGGCACTCCCCGCGAGATTCGCCGAGACGAGCGTGTCACCCCTAAACGCCGTACCGGCGTCGGACGAACCGCCTTTGGCGGTTTTAGCCTTCTTCAAATTAATCGCGATGATACCCGAGCGGCGAACATCGGCGAAGCTCTTCGCCGAGACCCGCTTCACCACACCGCCCTGGGTCACAAAGACGATGGAGGACGCTTCAAGCGCCGCGCCCTTGGGTACCGCGAGCACGCTCGTCACCGACTCGTCAGCAGCCAGCGGGAGGAAATTCATAATGCTCTTCCCCTTGGTCGCGCGGCGGCCCTCGGGTATTTCGTACATCTTAATCTGGTATGCCTTACCGAAGTTCGTGAAGAAAAGAAGGTCGCTGTGCGCAGAAGCGACAAGGAAGTGCGTCACGATGTCCTCCTCCTTGGTGGCGATGTCCACAACGCCGACGCCGCCGCGCTTCTGAACGCGATACTCGCTCGGGTTTGTCCGCTTCACATACCCGCCCTGGGTCAGCACGAGCATTGACTCCTCATCCGGCACAAGGTCTTCAACGGAGATGTTCTTCACGCCGCCGCGCACAATCTTGGTGCGGCGGTCATCCCCATATTTCTCGCCGAGCTCCACGAGCTCATTCTTCACTACCGCGAGAACCTTTTTCGCAGAGGAGAGAATTTCCTTCAGGTGCTTGATGAGCGCCTGCACCTCGGAGAGCTCGTCTTCAAGCTTCTTGCGCTCAAGGCCCGCGAGCTTGGAGAGGCGCATCTCCAAAATCGCCGCGGCCTGGAGCTGTGAGAAGCCGAACTTCTTCTGGAGCGCGAGAGAGGCGGTGGGCACATCCGCCGCCTTCTTAATCACCGCGATGACCTCATCTATATGGTCAAGTGCTTTGCAGAGCCCGAGGAGGATGTGTTCGCGTGCCTCTGCCTGCCGAAGGTCGTATTCGGTGCGACGCTTCACCACCTCCTGGCGATGCTTCAGGAAGTAGCCGAGCATATCTGCGAGCGAGAGTATCTCGGGGACGCCTTCAACCAGCGCGAGCATATTGTAGTGGAAGGTGCTCTCCAGCTCGGTGTGTTTATATAAATTGTTGAGAACCGCCTGCGGGTGCGCGGTGCCCTTCAGCTCCACCACAATGCGGATGTCGGTCGTGGATTCATCGCGCAAATCGCGGATGCCCTCCAGCTTCTTTTCTTGTACCAAATCGGCAATGCGCGAGATAAGATCGCTCTTGTTCACGCGGTACGGAATGGAGGTGATGATAATCTTCGTATCCTTCTTCCCATCATCAATAATCTCCGCTTCGCCGCGCACCACGACCGGCCCCTTGCCCGAGCCGTAAGCGTGCTTGATATCGGTATGGCTGAAGGCGACGCCGCCAAGAGGAAAATCAGGACCCTTCACAAAGGAGAGCAGGTCGTCAGTCGTCGCATCTGGATTATCAATGAGGTGGACCGTCGCCGCGACAACCTCGCGGAGGTTGTGCGGCGGAATGTTGGTCGCCATACCGACCGCGATGCCAAGCGTGCCGTTGAGGAGGAGATTCGGCAGTGCGGCGGGGAGCACTCTTGGCTCGTCGCGCGTTGCATCGTAGTTGGGTATCCACTCCACGGTCTCCTTCTCGATGTCGGTGAGGAGCGTCTCACTGACGCGAGAAATCTTGGCCTCGGTGTAGCGCATCGCCGCAGGGCTATCGCCGTCAATGCTTCCGAAGTTGCCCTGTCCAAGAACGAGCGGGTAGCGGTAGGAGAATTCCTGCGCCATCTTCGTCATTGAGTCGTAGACCGCGATGTCGCCGTGCGGATGGTACTTGCCGAGCACATCGCCGACCACGAGTGCCGACTTACGGAACTTCGCTCCGGGGAGGAGCCCGAGCTCTTTCATCGCGTAGAGGACACGGCGGTGCACCGGCTTCAGCCCGTCGCGCACATCCGGCAAGGCGCGCGCGGTGATAACCGTCATCGCGTAGTCAATGTAGGACTGCCGCATCTCCGCGACAATCGGCTGGTCAATGACATTCGCGGCGATGGCTGCCACGCTGCCCGAAATCTCTTCTTTCCCTCGCGCCATAGTTTAAAACGGCAGTGTTGTCTGCTCTGTCGGCGGAGCCGTCACGGGCGTCGTATCCACAATCTCAATGTGCGCGGGCGCATTCCTGTTCTCAAGCGCGGCGGCGGCACCCGCAAGGCCTGCAGGACTGTTGGTTGTCGTTATCACCGGCGCCTGCTGCATCGCATCGGCAAATGAGGTGCTCTTGAGGGCGAAGGTGCCGGTGGAGATGCTGCCGACAAGCCACACGAGCGCGATACCGAGCGCGCCGCCTGCGGCGACGGTAAAGGCAACCCGTTTGCGGATATGGTGGGGCTTCCCTTTCACCTGCTCAATATGTTCAAAGACGGTTTTCATACTTAGGGGGTTAGTACCAGTATACTCCCATCACGGCCGAGCAAGTCCTTCTTCTTCAGGGTGAGTTTATCAACCTTCTCGCCGCTCGTGCCCGACTTCTTCAGAAATGACTCCAGCGATTTGGGCTCGCCAATTCTGCTCCAGTGCATCGGGATGATTATTTTCGGCTCAAGGACGACCGCGAGCTTGTGTGCATCATCGGGAGAGAGCACACCGTCCCCGCCGACCGGCACGAAGAGCACGTCAATTTCGTCAATACTCTCGCGTGCCTCATTGGAGAGCTCGGCGTCCGCGAGCGCGCCCAAATGCACGAGCGTCATATCCTCAAGTTGGACACTATATATAGTGTTGACTGCCTCGGTCTGCCCCTTGGCGAGGCCATATGTACTCTTTGAGAGGAATCCTTGGACGACAATCCCCTGTCGTTCGTATTCGCCGGGACCGGTAATGGTAAACGGCTCCTTCTCACCATAGGTGACTTCTTCAACACCGTTCATATCGGGGTGGTCGCGCGAGATGAGCGCGATGTCGGCGCCGAAGCGTACTGCGGGGAGTGTCGCCCCCTTAGCTATGGGGTCAAAGACGATTGTGAGGTCGCCGAGGGTCACCTTGAAGCACTGTCCGCCGTGGTGAGTGATGACCATAAAGTGCGTATATTGTAGCATAAAATCTCTTGAAATGAAAGCATTTGGGGGCACGAAATGTGTGGGCCCTCTTTTTTATTTGTC
>MFMD01000021.1 GCA_001781715.1 Candidatus Kaiserbacteria bacterium RIFCSPLOWO2_01_FULL_55_19
ATGTTTATGATGAATACGCTTGGCCGCGCCGATGTCTTCTCCGCAGGCGACCTCGGGCTCATCCGCGCGATAGAAGCTATCTATACGTTGCCCAAAGATACTCCGCGCACTTCCCTGCTTCGCATCGCAGAGAAGTGGTCTCCATACCGTACCTACGCCTCTCTGCTTCTCTGGCGCTCTAGAGATACACAAGGGGGTTGAGATAGGCGTTTATTGGGGCAATAGGAATGTTCACAACGGCTTTATTCCAGCAGATGTAGTTCTTGAAAGAGATTGCCTCGGCGATGTATACGCCGAAGTGGAGGTGCGGGCCAATCGCGTAGCCAGTATTTCCAGCGAATCCGATAACCTGACCGGTTGTAACGGTACTCCCCTGCTGTACGCTTACTTCGGAGAGGTGGGCATAGAGCGTCGCGAGACCGTTCAGGTGTTTAATAAGCACCCACTTCCCGTACTGGCAATTAGGTACTGCGCCGAGATTGGTCGCCATCACCGTTCCGGTGAGCGCCGCGTGGACCGGTGTGCCGATCGGCGCCTTGAAGTCCACGCCATTGTGGGTGCCCGAGACATAGAGCCGCTGTGAGGAGGATGTCTTACCGAATTGTTGCGTGATAAAGACACTCGCGAGTGGCCATCGCAACACTCCCTTGCCCGCAGGAGGGATGCTGTTTGGGTCCAGCACATACTGGAGTTGCGATTCAAGCTCAAACAGCATTGCCTCGAAAGAGGCCTCCTCGGCCTTCTTGCTCGCGACAATCTTCTGATACGCACCCTCTTGGTTCTTTGTATCGGCTAGGAGTTTCTGTTGTGCCGCTTTCTGGAGGTCGGTGGATTTCTTCTGCAATGAAAGTTCGTTCTGAAGCGAGACCAGCTTCTGCTTCTCCGCGGTCACATCGTCGCGGTCGCCTGCAAGCTCCGTCCGCACAGCCCGCAGTTCTTTGACATCTTCGCCGAGCGCGCGATTGAACTGGATCATTGATTCAGCCGCCTGCCACGCATCGCCGAGCGAGCGCGAGGAGATGAGCTGAGTAATGAGTGGTTGGCGCTCGCCCTCCGCCATGATGCGCAGTGCCTTGGCAATCGCATTTTGGTCGGCGGCAATCAAAGTTTCCTTATCCCCGATAGAATTAGAGAGTTCCCGTATCTTCAGATTTGCCGAAGATATTTTATTTTGCGTTACCTGAATCTGCGTTGCGAGTTGTTTCTGCGACAGAGCAAGCGAATTCACCGTTGATTGAAGGGTATTCTTCTCTACCGCGAGACCATCCAGTTGCCGCTGGTACGCGGCAATTTCTGCTTTTAGAGTTTCAAGTTGCTGGTTATTCGCCTCAATTTGCGCCTGAATGTCCGATAGGGTGTCAGCGTACGAAATAGTAGGTAGGAGGAAGGAGGCAAAAAGCAGGAATACAAAAAGCGTGCGCGTCATTCTCCCAGTATACCAATCGCTTTCTGTATGCGTGCGAGCGCCACTTCCTTCCCAAGAATTGCGACAAGTGTGAAAGGGTCGGGCGACCGCTCCTGCCCTGAAAGGGCGTAGCGCAGCGGCCAGAGGACGGCGCCGCGACCTCCCTTCCCTTTTGCCTCCTCGGCGTTCCCAAGTGGCATTAGGGCCTCTTTTACCGCTTCCGTGGATAGGCTCTCGGGAAGGGATTGTATGGCCCCCAAGAGGCTTTCTAGGGCCAATTTCGTCATTCCTACACGCTTAGGGAGCTCCTTAGCCACCAGGAGGGCGCGGTCCAGAATGGACTCGTTAAAGAGGCAGGAAAGCTCGCCGGAGAGCATCTCGCGGGCCTCGGCAAAGGTGTGCGCCCGCTCTTTCAGAAGCGGTACCGCCTTCCGAAGTTGCTCCGCGTAAAAGTCGGACATCCGATGTCCGACTTTTAGATGGGCGAGGAAGTCGTCGTCGGAGAGTTTGCGCATCCAGTGCTGATTGACCGAGAGGAGCTTTACCTCGTCAAAGATGGCGCTCCCTTTCTGCACGCGAGAAAGGCCAAAGGCCTCAATAAGTTCTTCTCGCGAGAGATACTCGCGTTTGTCCCCGGGATTCCATCCAAGAAACGCAATGTAGTTCAGCATTGCTTCGGGCAGGATTCCCTGGTCGCGGTACTCCGAGAGAGGTTTAGCACCGGAGCGTTTAGAAAGTTTCTTATGATTATCGCCGAAAATAAGCGGGAGATGGGCATACAGCAGCATCGGCAGACCGAGCGCCTGTTGGATGAGCATTTGGCGCGCGGTGTTTGAGATATGGTCGCCGCCGCGAATAACATGATTGACGCCTTCATCAGCATCGTCTACGACCACGGCGAAGTGGAACACGGGTTCATCAAATGAGCGGGCGATAATAAAATCACCCAGATCTGTGATATCAGTGGTTATCTCGCCGTGGATAATATCCATAAAGGTGACGGTACCGCCCGGATTCCTGAAACGAATCACCTCTTCCCGGTCGCCTGGTGCCTGCGGCGTTTCTTTAGAGACATACGCCGTATCATCCTTCACCAGCTTCTCAAGAAGTTCGCGGTGGCGAGGACGATGCTCGCTCTGGCGGTAGGTCTCGTCCGGGGAGAGCTTGAGCCACGTGAGCGTCTCAAAGATGCTCGCTTCATACTCCGGCGAAGAACGCGCGACGTCCGTATCCTCAATGCGTACGATGAATTTCCCACCCGAATGTTTAGCGGAGAGATAGGCGAAAACGGCGGTGCGATAATTGCCGGCGTGCAGGTATCCGGTTGGCGATGGCGCGAAACGCGTAACAATCGGGGTCATGATTCGTGGGTAAGCGCAATGGAAAGAATCTCATCTGCGAGCACGCGCGCGGCGTCCGGGTCGGTAAAGCCGGCGGCAGAGGCGCTCATCCTCTTCTCAAGGTCGGGGTCATTGATGACGCGCTGTATTTCAGAGACGAGAAGGTGCGGGGTGAGGTTCTCTTCTTCAAGAACGATAGCGGCACCCGTACGCGCATAAGCGTACGCATTGCTGCGCTGGTCGTGACTTATCACCTCGGGAATGGGAATAAGAATCGCCGGTTTCTTCCACAGACTTATTTCGGCAATAGAATTTGCGCCCGCGCGCGAGACGACGAGCGTCGCCACGCCCGCCGTGCGCTGGAGTGAGGTCTGGGAAAGGTAGTTAATCGGATGATAGCGAGATGCGTTTCGCGACCCGGCAAGCACAACTTGCGCAACCCCCTCAACATTCTTGATATGCGCGTGTCCGGTCTGATGGATGATATTCGCAAATGCCACGAGATTGGTGAGCGATGAAAGCACCACTTCGTTTATTCGCACGGCGCCCTGCGAGCCGCCCAAGATGAGAATGGTGGGGAGATCTTTCTCCAAGCCAAGATATTGTTGGGCGCCTTGCGTCTCCAGATGCGCAAGCGCTTTGCGGATGGGAATGCCGGTGCGCGCGATTCTTCCCCGAACTTTCTCGGGGAAGAATGCCGCCGCGCTGTCAAAGGAGATGGCAATCCTCTGTGCCCACGGGGCGGCAAGCAGATTGGCCCGCCCCGGCTTCGCGTCGGACTCGTGGATAATAATCGGGATACGCAGCAACCGCGCCACAATCACGGTCGGGACACTCCCATAGCCGCCCTTACTGACCACGACATCAGGATAGAGACGGAAGAGCATCAGAAGCGCCTTCATCGTCCCAAGAAGGGTGACAAAGAGGTCGATGAAATTCTGGAATGATGCATAGCGCCGCTGCTTCCCTGCCGGTATGGAGATAAAGATGAGCCCGTTCTCAAACAGCGCCTTCTGGTCAAAGGAATCCGGCGCAAGATAGTAGAGCTTGGGCGGGACGAGACGCTTCTCGCGGACAAGGTCGTTTATCGCCTCGGCGATAGCGATAAGCGGATAGAAGTGTCCGCCCGTCCCCCCTCCTGTAAACGCAATGGTCATAGGAATAAGTATACCGTGCTTATGTTCTCTGGTGCGCGGCGACATTCAGGATGAAGCCGCACATAAGGAGCGTTGCCATAAGCGCGGTGCCCCCGTGCGAGATAAACGGCAGTGGCAGACCGGTGAGCGGGATGATGCCGAGCATCGCCGCGATATTAGTAAACGCTTGCAGAATAATAATGAAAGAAAATCCGAGCGCGATGAGGCCGCCGAAGAGGTCGCGCGATTTTCCCGCTATCACCACCCCGCGCGCCGCAAGGGCGACGAAGAGCGCCAGCAAAATGGAAGCGCCAAGAAAGCCGGTTTCTTCGGCGAAGACGGCGAATACCGAATCGCCATCGGGCTCCGGCAAATAATTAAATTTACCCACGCTTTGTCCGAACCCCCTCCCGAGGAGGCCGCCGGAGCCGATGGCGATTAATGATTGCTGAATCTGGTACCCGGTGGTCAAGGGGTTCTCCTGCGGGTTTAAGAATGTCTCAATACGGTCAAGCACATAGGGCCGTGCGAGGATGAGGACGCCAAATGCGACAACAACTCCAACGGCAAGAATACCGAAGTCGCGCCACGGCGCTCCTGCGGAGAAGTACATAACCGCGCCCGTTGCGAGCAAAAGAAGCGCTGTTGAGGTGTTTGGTTGCGCGAGCAAGAGAACTGCCGGCACGGCAAGCATCGCAACAAAGGGTACGAGCCCCCTCCATACGCTTGTAAGTTTCTGTGCGCGCGGGGCGAGCCAGGCGGCAAGGGCAAGGACAAATCCGATCTTCAAGAACTCTGCGGGCTGCACGGTTGTGAAGCCGAGGTCAACCCAGCGCGTTGCGCCGCCGGCATGGAAGCCGATACCCGGCACGAAGACAAGCGCGGTGAATATGATGGTCAGCAAGAAGAGGTAGGGCGCAAGGCGGCGTATCCAGATGAGCGAGATTGCGCGCGCAGCGAGAAAGGCGAGAAACCCCAATCCGAGCCCGAGGCCCGCCTGCAGTAGAATATCCTGGGAGACAGAGCTGTTCTCGCGCGCCAAGAGGCCGAGTGTCGCTGAAGAAAAGATAGCGAGACCCGCAAGCGCGATTGAGAGCACGAGCATCAGGAATATGCGGTCGCCAGAGAGGAGTTTCATTTTACTTCAGGAGCGCTACCGTCATCCCGACGATGGCGCAGATAATTGAGATAATCCAATAGCGCATCGTGACTTTATAGGAGGGCCAGCCAATCGCCTCAAAATGGTGGTGGAGCGGTGCGATACGAAATACTTTCCTTCCATAAAATCGCTTTGAGCTAATTTGGACAATATTTGAGAGGACCGTAACGACAAGCGGAAAAGCGATGATAGGAAGCGCAGCGATACCATAACCATTGCCCGGAGTGTCGGTCATAAAGGCGATGACGGCGAGCGTCATCGTGAGACCCATCGTTCCCGTTTCGGTCATCCAGAAGCGAGCGGGCGGAATATTAAACCAGAGAAACGCGAGTATCGCTCCCGTAAGCGTCGCAGAAAAAGCCGCAAGGTTGATTTGGTTCTGGAAATAGGCGATGCCCGCGTACGCCATAAACGCGGTACTGAAGATGCCGCCCGCGAGACCGTCAATCCCGTCAATAACACCGCCGGCGTAGAGACCAAGAGTGATGATGATAAAGAGCGGAACGATGAGCGGTCCGAGGAAGAGCGTCCCGTCGCTTGGTATACCGATAGAATCCACGCCAAGCTTGGCGTAGAACCACCAGCCGATGAAGCCAGAGATGAGTGTGACAAAGAGAAGGCGGGTACGCAGACGCACCCCGCGCTCTCCCGACGGGTGAATATCAAGCACATCATTCATGAACCCCATCAGGGAACCTGTGAGCAAGGAGAATAGCGGTATCCAGGTCTGGCTGCGGCTAAGGAAGTCAAGCTTCTCAAAGAGCGGTATAGGGACGAGTCGTGCAAGGAGCCATGCCCCCGCGGTTACTACCGTGACACTGACCCAGATCAGAATGCCGCCCATACGTGGCGTTGAGGTCTCGGTACCTGTATGGACATGCATGCGAATTTTCTCAAATTCAACCGCCGGTGTACCGTCAAGAGAAATCTTTCCCGCCTTTTTCTTCCATACGCGATACTTGTAGAGATAGTGTGTAAGCAAGGGTGCAAACGCAATACCGATAACGAATGCCGCTGTTGCAGGAATAAATACTTTAATAAGGTCGCTCGTAATCATAGCGAAGCGACGCCGGCGAAATGCGCCAGCGTCGCGGCGATGAGCGCGGCACCGTCCGTGAAGCGTTCTTTCTGCGACGAACCGAGAACAACAACCGCGACAGGATGGCCAATACCCGCATCAAAGACGAGCACAAGATTTCCTCCGGCAAGATCGGTGTAGCCGGTCTTTGAGAGCAGGAGCCGCGGGATAGTGCCGACCATCGGGTCAGTGTTCTTCACCGAGAAGGCGGTGCCGCCCTCCGAGACCGCCTCTGCGGAGGAGTGGGTTGTGGCGGCGGCAATGTCCGGGGACTGCGCAACAAGCGCGCCCGTAAGACGCGCAAGGTCATAGGCAGACCCATACCCGCCGGACACCATCGTACTCATATCAAGTCCACTGCCGTTAACTGCATAGGTCTGCGAGAGATTGAGCGCGGCTGCCGCACTCGCAAGCGCCTCGTTCTGCGAACGATTTTGTTGCGCGGCTGCCGCCTCAATAATAGCGGCCGCGCCGTCATTTAATGATGCGGTGAGCGTGAGGCGAGCGAGATCGACGAGCGAGAAGGTCTGCCCCTCATTAAAGGCGCGCGGCGCCTCAAGTTGTGTAGCGGCGAGGGGAATCGTAATCGGCGTTGTTGGCGAGAGTTCGCGGAGCGCAGCGTAGACCGCGAGAAGCTTGGTGAGCGAAGCCAACGGGAGCTGTGCATCGGCGTTGTGCGCATAGAGGGTTTCTCCCGTTGCGAGGTCATAGACAATGGCCGCCTTCGCCTCAAGGTGAATGGCTGCGAATGCGTTGGGTGCGGTCGGTATCGAAGCCGTAGCGGGCTCGGCGGGAGATACCTTCGCCATCAGCGTTGAGATGACGAGCGGTATGGCAAGAAGACCAGAGGCGAAGAGAAGTGCGAAGCCGGCTTCGCGCATGGAGCGGGTGCGCTTAGCGAGTTTCTGAAGGTCAGCGGAGTCCATAGGTTATGCTGGCTCTTTTACCGCTTGCGCGACTTCCTCCTCGGCAATAACGGCCGCGGCATTAGCGCGGAGTTCCTCCGCGCGCGGGAGTTCCTCGGCGCTCCTGATACCCAAATGTGCGAAGGCCTCGGTGGTGACGCTATAGCGGATGCGGCGCTTATCGCGCTCGTCTTCCCTTCCCTCAATCAGTCCGCGCAAGAGAAGGGTCCGAAGCGAGGTGGAGGAATTGACTCCGCGCACCCAGTCAATCTCGCCACGCGTCGCTCCTGTCTGATACGCAATGACCGCGAGCGTTTCAAGGCTTGCCTTCCCGAGGTCGCGGGTGAGCTCGCTTTCGCGAAGCTTCTTCACGATAGGAGCGGCTTCAGGCGCGGTGCGTAGCTCCACCTCGGTCTCGGTCTGAATCAAGGTCGTACCACTTCCCACAAGCGAGGCGCTAAGCGCTTTCAGCACCACCGCAAGTTCGGCGCTCTTAATGCCCAAGAGCTTCAAGAGGTGCTTCTTGGCAAGGGGTTCTCCAGAGGCGAAGAGAAGTGCGTGAAGGGCGGCAGGTGGCGTAAGCATTCCCTCCAGTATAATCGTGCCTCCCCTCTCGGGCAACGGTCTTTCTTGGGAATTGTTTTAGCGAGCCGTGCACAACCCCTCACGGCACCACCGACCACGAACCAATGGGAGGCAGGGGGTCTCCCGTCCAGTTCACGCCG
>MFMD01000022.1:0-6053 GCA_001781715.1 Candidatus Kaiserbacteria bacterium RIFCSPLOWO2_01_FULL_55_19
GATATGGATACGCTCCAGCTTGTTGATGACGAGCGCGTGCGTGTCTATACCCTCAAAAAGGGCATCAACGATACGATTCTCTACGACGAGAAGAAGGTGGTGGAGCGATTTGGTTTCAAGCCGCCTCTCATACAGGATTTGAAAGGCATCATGGGCGATGCCTCCGACAACATCAGGGGCGTTCCGGGCGTCGGCGAGGGCAGCGCGCTCAAGCTGATTCAGACCTATGGCGACCTCGACAAAGTGTACAAAGCGCTTAAGAAGAAGGGGATTGAGACGGTTGCAAAAGAGGCGGGTATCCAGAAGCGGTACGCGCAACTTGTGCTGGATAATGAGGAGGACGCGCGTTTCTCGAAGTCGCTTGCGACGATACGGCTCGATGCGCCCATCGCCTTCTCGCTCCCCGAGAAAGTATGGCGTGAGAATGTGGAGGCACAGAAAGTGTTTGCGATGTGCGACGAATTCGGATTCAGAACGCTCCGAGAGCGGGTTCGGGGTGTCCTCGCTAAGCTCGGTGGGCTCGGCGCAGAGGAGGAATTTGACAAGTCCTCGGATCTCGCCTCATTCGGAAATGAGTCGCCAGACTTGCAAATTCCTCCTCTGCGCCTCGCCGAGGCGAAGGTAATGCTCTGGCTTATCGCTTCTGAATTCACCAACCCGTCACTTGATGATATTCTCGCCTTCACCAAGGAGAGAACCTTTGATACGGCCTACACAGTGCTGGAGAAGCAGCTCGCCGCACTCGGACGGGTAAAGGAGGTGTACGACGAAATTGAGAAGCCCCTTGTCCCCATTGTCGCTCGGATGGGGGAGCACGGTATCCGGATGAATCCCGCCGTACTTACCGACCTCGCGAAGAAATACCGGACCGAGCTTGCGCGGATTGAGAAAGCTATTTATACGGCCGCGGGGCACGAGTTTAACGTAAGCTCTCCGAAACAGCTCGGTGAAGTGCTCTTTGACGAACTCCACATCATTCCCGAGAAACAGAAGAAGACCGCGGGCGGACAGCGCTCAACGCGCGAGAGCGAACTGGAGAAGATTCGCGGCGCGCACCCCATCGTTGATAACATCCTTGAATACCGCGAACTGAAAAAGCTGCTTGGCACCTACATTGAGAATCTCCCCGCGATGCTGGATGGGGAGAATCGTCTCCACGCAGAGTTCCTCCAGACGGGCGCGGTAACCGGCCGTATGGCGAGCCAGAATCCCGGTCTCCAGAACATCCCGCTTCGCACCGAGCGCGGGCGGGCGATACGCCACGCCTTTATCGCGTCAGAAGAGTTCACACTGGTCGCGCTCGACTATTCCCAGATAGAACTCCGGATTGCGGCGATTCTCTCCGGTGATAAAAAACTCTGCGACATATTCAAGAGCGGCCGCGATGTGCATCAAGAAGTTGCGGCGCAGGTGTTCCATGTGCCGCCCGATTCGGTTGATGCGGAAATGCGCCGCCGCGCGAAGATTATTAATTTCGGCATTCTCTACGGGATGGGGGTCAATGCTTTGCGCGCGCAGCTGGGGAGCACGACGGCCGAAGCGCACCAATTTCTGGAAGAGTATTTCGCAACCTTCAAGACGCTGTCCAACTATCTGGAGAGTACGCGCGGCTTCGCGCGCAAGCACGGCTACACCGAAACGCTCTTCGGCCGCCGCCGCCAATTCCCCGAAATGAAATCATCACTGCCGTATGTGCGCGCACAGGCCGAGCGGATGGCGATTAACGCACCCGTCCAAGGGACGCAGGCGGATATCATCAAGCGTGCGATGGTGCGCGTGGACGAGATGCTGACACAAGAAGGAGCGCAGAGCGACGCATACCTCCTCCTCCAGGTACACGATGAACTTGTGTATGAGATTCGCGCCGAGCGCGCAGAGGCCCTGCGTGCGAAAATAAAAGATATTATGGAATCAGTGCTTTCTGATAAAGAGACGCGTGGCGTACCGATTCTTGCGACGATGAAGTCAGGCGCCGACTGGGGCTCTCTGCACGCCGTATGATCTATCTCTTCCACGGAACGGATGCAGAGAAGACGCGCGCAAAGGCGTTTGAATGGGTCGCGAAGGCACGCACGAAAGAACCGAACCTCGTGTACCTGCGACTCGCGCGCGAGGAGATGACCTCCGCCGCGCTTGACGATGCTGTGCTATCGGGCGGGCTCTTCGTACAACGACTATTAGTGTTGATTGACGACCCTTTCCTTGCTGTTCGTGCAAAGAGCGAAGACGAGGACAGCACGGGTGAAGAAACTGCGGGCAGTATTCTTGAAGACCACATTGAGAGTTTCGCCACCTCTGACAACGCCATTATTATCCTCGCGCCGAAGCTCGCCGCCGCAAAGGCGAAGAAGCTCGCCGCAAAGGCGAAAATGGTCTACACCTACGACAAGCCGGCCGTACGCGAGGATGCGCGCGGATTCAACGGGAATCTCGTCAATGCGCTCGCCGCGCGGGAGCGGGAGAAACTCTGGCTTGAGATTAACCGTGCGCTCTTCGCTGGTGACGCGCCCGAGATGCTTCACGGCCTCCTGCACTGGAAGGCGCGCGACCTGCTGGAGAAGGGGAGCAGGAACTGGACGCCGCACGAATCGCGCCGGCTCTCGCTCGCGCTCATTGAACTTCTGCAGTCCTCCCGCCGCCGCGGCCTCGACTTCAATCTCGCACTAGAACGCTTTGCACTGAGTGTATAAAGTAGAGTAGAGTAGCAAAATGCGCCCGTATGGATTACCATACTGCGCGCTCGTTCGGCGAGAAAGCAATCGAGAAAGTTCGTTCCTTTCTGTCTCATTCGCGCCCGTAGCTCAGCTGGTAGAGCAGGTCCCTTTTAAGGACAAGGTCCCGCGTTCGATCCGCGGCGGGCGCACACAAAACATACATTATTCTTTTTAGTAGCTAAACGCATCTACCGTCTTGCCGGTCTTGTCAAGAAGCTTCACGAGCTCGTGCCTCGGACGCCACATTGAGTTCGTACGGCCGAGATAGATGCGCCAGGTATTGCCCGCAAAGTCGGTATCTTGTTTGTGCGCATCAATGCACCCGTTGTAGTTGAGATACTTAATCACGAAGCTCTGACACACTCCGGAGACCGTGACCGGAGGAGAGAGAACAACCTGACAGCGCGCGAGCGTGTCCACATAATTGATGCAGGCGGCATCCCGAATGTAACCAGTGCCATACGAGGATGCCAGCTCGCTTTTAGGCGTCGGGCAGTTCTGGGGAAGGGAGGGAGAAAACTTCTGAAAAGTGCTGAAATAGCCGATGCATTTATTCTCTCGGAAGGAGGCCCCGATGGGCGACTTCCCCGATATGATAATCGCCCGCTCGCCGGGGGTCAGTACGATATCCTGTATCGCATTCACGATGCCGCTCGTGGGAACCTCGGTCCCCTGCGGGATAACGATAGCGTTGCCGGTCGCGTCACTTGCGAGCGTCCATCCCGAGAGGTCCACCGGTACGCCGGCGCTCTGCGCGACGCTTACCGTGATGTACTCATCTCCCGGATTTGCCGAACCGGCCCCAGAGACAGAATGGCTCATGGACACGATTCCTCGGTAGGGTGAGGGAGTGCCGAAGATACTGCCGCCAACAAAGGTAGGAAGCGTCCCCGCACTGCCGCTCACACCGGAAGAACCCGAAGAGACGCCCGCGCCGCCGATACCATAGGGCGCTCTCGGGAGCTGCAGGTAGGTCCCACCACCGAGTACATCGGGGAGGGCAAGACGCGGGCCGGTGTAGGCGATCGGGTGGAGCGGTCCGCCCGTGGCGGCCCAGATAAGAAATATGAAGACGAAGACCCCTATAAAAAACCAAGCGTCATGCTCCATAGCGCATATACTACCAAATTTAGCTCGACGAGAGCGCCGCTTTAAGGCGGGCGTCCTTCCCGCTCACATTCTCGGGAATGGCTTGGAGCGCCCTGCGCGCTTCGCGCTCGGTGTAGCCGAGCGCGACAAGAGTGTCGAAGACCTCATTATCGGCATTATCGTGTGAGCGAGGGCCGACTTTGTCGGCGAGCTCCACAAGCATCTTCTCTGCGCTCTTCTTGCCGAGCCCAACAACCTTTATCAGGTAGCTGAGGTCGCGTTTACTTATTGCGCCTTCGAGCGCCTCGCGCGTTCCGCGGCGAAGGACAGAGAGCGCCGTCTTCGGACCAACGCCGCTCACCGTGAGGACCAGCTCGAAGAAATCGCGGTCGGCGGTGTCAGGGAAGCCATAGAGCTCCAGCCCGTCTTGTTTGAGCGCCAGATGGGTCGCGAGTGTCGCTTCGCTACCGACCGCGAGCGTTTGCGGCGCACTCATGCGCACCTCTATGCCGAAGCCTGCCGTCTCGATGACAGCACTTATGGGACCTACCAAAAGTACCTTCCCGCGAATCTGCCGAATCATATGTTGATAATACAGGTAGTAGGGGGTAGGGAGTAGTGGGTAGGGATTTGCATTTGCCGCTAAAACCTATAAGCTACGACCTACAACCTATTTATATGGCTATCACCAGCTCAGCAAAGAAAGCGATTCGCTCTGCGGCGCGCAAGTATGTCTTCAACCTGCGCCGCAAGGACGCTCTACGCGACACGACCAAAGAACTTATGAAGAAACTTGCGGCAAAGGATGCCGCGGGTGCCGAGAAGCTCCTCCCCATGGCGTATAAGGCAATTGATAAGGCAATGAAGCGCGGCGTTATCAAAGGCAATACCGCCAACCGCAAGAAGTCTCGCTTGGCCGCCGCGATCATGCGGGCGAAGGCGTAACAGTCCACTCGATTTGTGCTCTCGACAGGAATTGAACCTGTATCGCCTCCTTCGGAGGGAGGTGTCCTATCCGTTGAACGACGAGAGCGTTTTAGTACGATAGCAGGTTTTGATTTTGTGGTCACAGATAATTTTACTGCCGTCGCAGTCAAATTTCTGCGACCCCGCCTCGCGGTTTCGTCTACTGACGAAACATCGCTCCGGCCGGCACACGAAGAGAAAACACCGCGCAGGCGGTGTTTTCTCTTCGTGTGCCCCCGGCAGGAATCGAACCTGCATCACGAACTCCGCAAGCTCGCGTCCTATCCATTGAACGACGGGGGCAGTACCTAGATGTATATCAGAATCCGAGCCACGAAGCCACTAAGTCAACAAAGGTGTGCTTATGTTCATCTTCGTCAACATGGTGAAGGAAGTATCCGTATACCATGTCGGCATCAACGCCCTCAAGCGGAATGATGAGATGCGGAGAGAGCCAGCTCTCGGTCTTGATAGAGATAATCGGCGGGAGGGTGCCCTCAATGTCTTCTAGCACAGAGAAAGAGATCATCCGCTCAAAGGGGTGGAGCTCATCCCCGATAAAGATGCCGTTCTCTACGAGTTGGAAGCGATGGAGGGGAGGTTCTTTTGCCGCGTGGAGCGCGATAGCGACTGTTGCGATGATCACAAGCACGGCAAGCAAATAATTGCCGAAGAGGACTGCCGCGATGGTGGCGGCAACCGCGATAATGCTAAGCGCCCAATACCAGTCGCCACTCTTCGGGTTGTGGGTATATTCTCGCCCCTCCCATACTGCAAGAGCATTGCTAGCCATAGAGAAAGTATATCACCAGGAAGTTCTCTTATTCTTAGCCACAGTGCGGAAGGGGTGGGACTCGAACCCACAAGGGCTTTCACCCGCTAGTTTTCAAGACTAGTTCCTTACCATTCGGAGCACCCTTCCAATTTACGCCTGCGTTGATGAGCTTACCGCAGGCGCGGGTGCATGAGAAGGAGTCTTGCGGAACCAGATAAGATAGATAAGTTCAAGAATGCCGAGCGTGTTGATAACCAGAAGCGCGATAAACCACCACTTCTGCGTGTTGCGGGCGGCGCTCCAGAGCGCGTAGCCCTTCAGAATAACCGTCCACAGCACCAAAACGATAACCAGCGGGATAAGCGCCGTCATAAACTCGGATGCAAAAGGAGAATACAGGGGTGTGAATGGTTGCATATATCAGGATTGTATCACACACTCTTTTGTATGCGGTACCTCGGCATTGATTACGGAACGAAGAAAGTCGGTCTCGCGCTCTCGGATGAGGC
>MFMD01000022.1:6065-12408 GCA_001781715.1 Candidatus Kaiserbacteria bacterium RIFCSPLOWO2_01_FULL_55_19
GGTTCCGCACGCCGTCATCACGAACGCGCCACGCCTTGTTGATGAATTGTGCGTGCTTATCGCGAAAGAGAATATACATGCCGTCGTGATAGGAGAGTCGCGCACGCTTACGAGCGGCGAGAACCCGATTGCAAGAGATGCCCGAGCGCTCGGCGACAGCATCAGCGAGCGGTCAGGTACGCCCGTGTTCTATGAGTCAGAGGTGTTTACGAGTGCCGCGGCGCGGCGCGCGCCCGAGAAGCAGGCGAAGTCGCGCGCGCCGAAATCGCGCAAGAATATAGACGCATCCGCCGCCGCACTCATCCTTACCAGCTATCTCTCCCGCAGCCACCATGGACCCCATTAGAAATGCAGACAGTTCTAACGGGGCAAGCAAGCCCCGCATATCGATTGATGAGTTTAGCAAGATAGAAGTGAAGGTCGGCACGGTCAAAAGTGCCGAGCGCGTGCCCGAAACCGACAAGCTCCTGAAGCTCACGGTTGATTTTAATGAAGTTTCGCCGGAGAACGGCGAAAAGGTCCTGCGGCAGATTGCGTCGGGCATTGTCGGCTATGTAAGCGAGCCCGAGTCGCTTGTTGGTCGGCAATTTGCGTTCGTAACGAATCTCGAGCCGCGCATGATACGAGGACTTGAGAGCAATGGGATGCTTTTTGCCGTCGGCGCAGGCGAGACATTCGCGTTTTTAACACCCGATAGGGCAGTGCCACCTGGGACGAGTGCACACTAACGCACAAAGCGACGGCGCAGGCGCGCTATACTTTGGACATGTCCCTCGGTCTTCGTGAGAAACTGCGCGTCGCGTTTGCACCGCCGCGCTCTATTGCGCTACCGCTCTCCGGTATGGATCTCTCCACAAGCGGCGTTAAGGCCGTGCGTCTGGCTGCAGGTCCGTACGGACTCACGCTTGCGAGTTATACAGCGTCTTGGCTTCCGTCCGGCGCGTTTATCGACGGTGACATCGCAGACAAAGCTGCGGTTGTTGAGGCGCTCACAACTGCCGCTCGGACGACGGGCATTTCTGCCACGAACGCAACACTTTCCGAATCCAAGTCGTATCTCTTTGAGACGACGATTAAAGACGCAACGAAAGTCGAGTGGCGTACCAGCATTGAGCAGCGTCTTGATGAGCTTATACCGCTGCCGCCCCCAGAAGTTTCTTTTGACATTGTTGGAGTGGGACAGAGTAAGGAGGGCGACGCGCTTGTTGTCGGCGTTGGCTTCGCGCGTCGCATCGTTGACGAAACACTCGCCGCCTTTGACCAAGCGCGCATAGAGGTGCGCGCGCTTGAGGGAGAGCCCTTCGCGATGGCGCGTGCGCTCATTCCCGCAGGGGATATGTCCACCGTGCTCATTATTGATGTGGGTAAGACGACAACGAAACTCTCAATCGTTGCCGGCCGCATACCGCGATTCGCGACAACCATCGGCATCGGCGGGCACGCGCTGACGCTCGCGGTCCAGAAACATTTCGGCGTGACGGAGGCCGAAGCCCGCAAGGTGAAGGCCGAGCGCGGTATCGTGCCGGCCCCCGGGAACGAGGACTATCTTGCCGCAATGCTCTCAACGGTCTCGGCCATCCGCGACGAAATATTTCATCGTCTTGAATATTGGCAGGAGAAAGTATCCAGCTCGGGCATGCACGAGCCGGTGTCGCGCGCCATTCTCGCGGGCGGAAACGCCTCGATACGCGGGCTACCCGAATATCTTGAGGGGGCGCTCCGAATCCCCGTTACCGCGGGTGATGTGTTCACCAACCTTGCGTCGCGCGATACGTGGATTCCCGAACTTGATTACACAGAGTCGCTCGCGTATGCAACGGCGATAGGTCTTGCGCTACGGGACGATGTTCAACCGTATGCATAACGAACTTACCAATCTCCTCCCTTTTGAGCGGCAGCGCGCACTCTCGCGCGAATATTTCCTTCGTCTCGGCATGGTCGGCATCATCTTGGTGAATATACTGGTACTCATTGCGGCACTGCTCCTCTTCCCGACCTATGTATTTCTCTCCAAAAGCATGAGCGCGGAACAGAAGCGTCTAGCCACCCTAGAATCAACACTCTCCGCGACGAGTGACTCAGTGCTCTCCATGCGCCTCTCCGCACTTATGAGCGATGCAACAACCCTAACGGCGCTCGCCGACGCTCCTTCGGCGAGCGCAACCATGCGCAGCGCGCTTGCCGTCTCCCGTTTCGGTATTGCACTTGCAGGACTCGTCTACACACCGGGGAGTACCGAGGCATTGGGCGGCACGCTCGCTATTTCAGGCACGGCAGCAACGCGTGACGCCCTGCGCAACTACCAGCTCGCTCTCCAGGGTGCGGCCTTTGCCCGCACGGCCGTTCTCCCGGTCTCTGCGTATGCGAAGGATAGCGACATCGCATTTACTATCACCGTAACGCTCGCGCCATGAGATCCTTTGCTCGTCTTTTCGTCGCTCTCGCCGTCTGCGTCATCACCATAGTCGGCTACGGGTTCTGGTATGCCGCAATTGAGGCAAAAAGCGCCGCCGTAGCAGAACTAAAGAACGAGGTTACTGTAAAAAATGAAAACGCGGACCGCGTTGCTTCTGCCCGCGCATCGCTTGCCGAACTGGCGGGGAGCGAAGCGCTTATACAGGGATATTTTGTTCCAGAGACGGGAGTTGTCGCCTTTATTAACAATCTTGAGGCGCGCGGACGCAAGCAGGGGGCAACTGTCAGCGTTCTCTCCGTTTCTACAGGCGCCAGCGCCGCGAAGACGCCGCTCACGCTCTCATTCGCGCTTATGATTACTGGATCGTTTGATGCGGTGATGCGCACCATTGGTGTCATTGAATATGCACCATACGATCTCTCAATCTCGGTACTCGCAATTACTCACGAGGGGAAGAATGGCTGGCGCGCTAACCTCACGATTCTTGTGGGCTCGGCACCCGCGCGCGCCGCAACAACCACACCATGAGCACGCCCCGCTTCATCAGCTCGTTTGTAAAGCGTTTGCGCGCCGATACACATCAAGACCCTGTGCGCGACTGGCTCGCGCTGATTACCCTGTCAGCCGTAGTGCTCGCCGGCATCATTGTATGGAATGTGTGGGCATTTGACACCGTCGCACAGGGCGGGACCATCGGAACAGCGCCGACCGCGGTGTCCCAGGTCTTTAACCGAACATCTCTTGATGCGATCCAAACGATCTTTGCAGAGCGTTCTGCGGAAGAGGCGAAGTATGCCACCGGCGCATACCGGTATGCCGACCCTTCGCAATAAAAGAGATGTAAGATAGGGTGTAGATTGCCCCCATAGCTTAATGGATAAAGTAGCGGACTTCTAAGCCGTTGATGTTGGTTCGATTCCAGCTGGGGGCACAAAAATAACGTAGTAATTTTTGTGCCCCGAAGCACGTCTGGGAGACGTGCATGCTGGAATCGAAGACCTTGCGAGCATTTTATGGAGCGCCGCGCACAGAAAATCCGCAAGGTGTACTGAAACTGTAAGTTTCGATATGCGTAATCGCGGTCCAGCTGAAAAGCGAAGGAGCTGGAGATATAGTAAGGTATGCTTACGGGCACGTGGCGGAACTGGTATACGCGTACGTCTCAGAAGCGTATGTCGCAAGACTTGAGAGTTCAAATCTCTCCGTGCCCACTAGTGCGATACTACGAAGGTGCGCTATGGTTGAAGTACTGCGCGGTTAGCTCAGTTGGTAGAGCAACCCCTTTACACGGGGAAGGTCGGGGGTTCAAGTCCCTCACCGCGCACTTGAAACTAAATAGCGCGTCACCTACGTTTACAGAGATATGCCAACCGAAGAACAAATCATTTTAGTTGACCGCGACGATGTGCAGGTCGGCGTTATGGGCAAGTTGCAGACGCATGAGAACGGACTTTTACACCGCGCATTCTCCATTCTCGTTAAGAATAGTAAAGGAGAAATGATGTTGCAGAAGCGAGCGCGCGGGAAGTATCACAGTGGCGAGCTCTGGACCAACACGTGCTGCGGGCACCCACGAGAGGGAGAGGAGATTATAGAGGCGGCGCACCGCCGCCTCGGGGAAGAAATGGGATTCGATTGTCCCCTCGTTGAAATATCCGCGCTTATATATCAGGCAAATCTAGACCACGGGCTACAAGAGAATGAATTCCTGCACATATTCTCCGGTACCTACGATGGCGTACCGCGTATCAATCCGGGAGAGGCGAGTGACTGGAAGTGGATGGCACTTGGCGACCTGCAATCAGATGCCGAGAAGAATCCTGGCGCATACACGGAGTGGCTCAAGATTATCTTGAACGAGGTACAAAAAGGTGCTATCACACTTATGTAACCGTAAAAAGAATGACATACCAATTGCTACATCTATGACTGGACCATCTCGCGCTACTTGCGTCGGCATTATTCTGGACGGCAATCGACGTTGGGCCAAGGAGCGCGGTCTGTCGAAACTCGAGGGACATCGTGCCGGTATGGAAAAGATAAAGGACGCGACACGGTTCGTGCGCGCAAGTGGCGTTAGCCATCTGGTTGTCTACGCGTTCTCAACCGAGAACTGGAATCGCGATGCTGAAGAAGTGTCGTATCTCATGGACCTTTTTCTTGAGACAATGAAGAAGGAACTAAAAGAATTGGGGAAAGAAGGCGTACGCGTGCGTTTCGTGGGCCAGCGCGAACGCTTCTCGAAAGAATTGCAGAGTGGGATGAATGAAACTGAGGAGCAGACGCGAAAGAACGATACGTTCACGCTCTGGGTCTGTCTCTCCTACGGCGGTCGCGCGGAGATTGTCTCAGCGGCGCGCGCGGCCGCCGCTTCAGGCGCGGAGATTACGGAAGAAAGTCTCGCGCATCACCTGTGGACGCGAGAGATGCCTGACCCGGACATTATCATCCGTACGAGCGGAGAGAAACGGCTCTCGGGATTTCTCACCTGGCAGTCGGTATACAGCGAACTCTTCTTTACGGATACGAAGTGGCCTGCCTTCACAGAAGAAGAATTTGACGCCATCCTCGCAGAATTCTCGCAACGAGAACGCCGCCGCGGGAAATAGCGAGAAATGCTAGGGTACTTGGATGGAACTGCCCATTCTCTACGAGGACACTGATATCGTCGCGGTCGCGAAGCCGGTAGGGCTCATCACGCACACTGACGGCCGGACGCAGGAAGAAACGGCCGAGGACTGGTTTGACTCTCGCTATCCGCATGAGAGGGTGGTGCCGGCGGAGATTGGCTATGTGCACCGACTTGACCGCGACACCTCGGGCGTACTCGTGTTCGCGAAGAACCCGCCGGCGTACGCATTTCTCCGTAGTGCATTCCACGACCGGGCGGTGAAGAAGACCTACCTTGCGCTCGTGTATGGAACTCTCAAAGAGAAGAAGGGTGTCATTGATTTTGATATTGGGCGTTCGCGCAAAGACTTCCGTCTCCGGAGCGCCCAGCCAAAAGCGAAGGGGCGGTTGCGCGCGGCACTAACGCGCTATGAGGTTGTTGCTGAAACAAAAGAGTTTTCTCTCCTGCGAGTGTCCCCCGAGACCGGCAGAACGCATCAGATTCGCGTGCATCTGAAGGCCATTCATCACCCGATTGTTGGCGACCCGCTTTATGCGCCGAATCATCCGATGGCGCTCGGTATCAACCGTCTCGGTCTCCATGCCTACCAGCTTGACCTGCCGCTCCCGAAGGGTGGGAGCACCCTCATCACCGCGCCCGTGCCGAATGACCTCGCTCCTGCACTCACACATTTCCCGAGCGCCCACGAAACATTTGCTCTCTCTCCCAGCGCGTGATAGAGTGCGCGACACATATGCGAGTCATCACTCCAGTCAATATTGAAGGACGGGCCTCGCTCGGCATTCGCGCGGGCGACACGGTGCGTGTCACCCAGAACATCGTTGAGCTTAAGAAGGGCCGCGGTACCGACAAGAAGGAAAAGACCATCAAGAATGCCCGTAAGCAGGTCT
This sequence comes from Candidatus Kaiserbacteria bacterium RIFCSPLOWO2_01_FULL_55_19, assembly GCA_001781715.1. GTDB lineage: Bacteria > Patescibacteriota > Minisyncoccia > Phycocordibacterales > Phycocordibacteraceae > C7867-001. The sequence goes on from MFMD01000022.1 coordinate 12,004, forward strand.
TTGAGGGACTCGTCATCTCCACGAAGCACGGTGCCGAAGCGGGAGGGATGTTCACGGTCCGTGCAACCCTCTCGGGGGTCGGCGTTGAGAAGATGTTTCCGCTCTATTCTCCGGTCATTGACTCCATAGAGATTGTGAAGCGCTCTAAGGTGCGCCGCGCAAAGCTCTACTTCATCCGCGAGAAGGCGGCAAAGGCGGTCCGCCGTCAGCTTCGCAATGCACGCATGATGCACCTGAAGAGCGATGAGACCGTGGTTTCTGAAGCAGAAGTTCCGGAGACCGCAGGCGCCGCATCGGCCGCAGAAGAGAAAGTAGCAGAAGGTGTAGTATAGTGCTGTGGTTAAGGTTTGCACCTGCCCAGGTGGCGAAATTGGTAGACGTACTACCTTGAGGTGGTAGCGCCCG
>MFMD01000023.1 GCA_001781715.1 Candidatus Kaiserbacteria bacterium RIFCSPLOWO2_01_FULL_55_19
CGCTTGCGGCACGCGCCGCGGGGAGCGATATGTCGGGCGGCCCCTTGACCACCGGGGTCGTGGTCTCCTTCACCGAGCATATGAATAAAGTTCTGGAGGTCGGTGACGGCTACGCCGTCACCGAGCCCGGCGTGTTGTATAGAGACTTTGAGAAGGAGACGCTGAAGAAAGGTTTGATACTTCCTTCCTACCCTGCCAGCCGCGAGATAGCGGCGATGGGCGGTATCGTGTCCAATGATGCCGGCGGCGAACGCACGCTGGAGTACGGCAAGACCGAGAAGTATGTTGAGGAGGTTGATGTCGTGCTCTCCGACGGCTCGCAGGCCACCTTCAAGACGCTCGTGCCCGAGGAGTTGGAGGAGAAGAAGAAACTAGAGACGCTTGAGGGCGAGATTTATCGCACGATGGACGCGCTCCTGGTGAAGAATGCCGCGCTGATTGAGGCAAAGCGGCCGAAGGTGTCCAAGAACTCTGCCGGCTACGCACTCTGGAGCATCCGCGACCATCGCACCGGCTCCTTCAACCTCGCGAAGCTCATCTGCGGCTCGCAGGGCACACTCGCGCTCTGGACGAAGGCGAAGCTCCGCCTAGTTTCGCCCAAGGAGCACCGCGCGATGCTTGTCATCTTCCTCCACGACCTTGCTATCCTGCCCGAGATTGTGAACCGCGTCCTACCCCAGCACCCCGAATCCTTTGAGAGCTTCGACGACCACACCTTCAGACTCGCGGTGAAGCTTATCCCCGGAATGCTCGCCCAGATGGGGCTCGTGCGGGCCGCCAAGCTCGGCATTGACTTCATCCCAGAGGCGCTTATGATGGCGACCGGCGGCGTCCCGAAGCTCCTCCTGATGATTGAATTTGCCGAAGATACGATAGAAGAGGCTGATAGGAAGGCGCTCGCGACTCAAGCGGCGCTCGTCGACCTAAATCTGAAAATGAAAATAGAAAAGAATGAAAAAGAATCGGAGAAATATTGGATTGTCCGGCGCGAGAGCTTCACCCTCCTGCGCAAGAATGTGCACGGTCTCCACACCGCCCCTTTCATAGACGATTTCGTCGTCCCGCCCGCCTGCTACGCCACCTTCCTCCCCAAGTTAAATGCCCTTCTTGCCGAATATTCATCGCGCTTTGTCTATACGGTCGCGGGACACGTGGGCGACGGCAACTTCCATATCATCCCACTGATGGACCTCTCCAAGGCGGAGAACCGGCAGATCATCCTAGAGCTCGCACCCAAGGTCTATGACCTCGTGATTAAGGAGGGGGGGACCACCACCGGCGAGCACAACGACGGTATCATCCGCACGCCCTACCTCGGGATGCTGTTTGGCGCGGAGATGGTTGCGCTTTTTGAAGCGACGAAGAAGGTGTTTGACCCGCAGAACATCCTCAACCCCGGCAAGAAGGTCGGCGGCACTTTTGACGACATTAAACGCGACCTGATAAAAACGGCATTATAAAAGAAAAGAGCGTCCCGAAATCTGGGGCGCCCTTGTCGTGTGCACGAAAGGTCAGAAATTCATCCGCTCGCGAGTCCGAAGCTCCGCGGCCATGCGAGCGCCGCGGAACGGCGGAGCTGCGAAGAACAGGTCATGCAGTCCTTCGTGGTAGTGGGCCGCCTGGAGCATCTGTCCGAGGTAAGCTCCTTCCTTCGACCTGCTGGCGAACCTCGAGAGGATACCCGGAGTAATCAGACGGGCGAGCTCCCTGTTTTCCTCGTCGTCGCTGTCGCCTTCGGAGAGCTTGCAGTTGTCGCAGGCGTCTGACCGCTCCGGACAATCCATGCAACCCGTCGGTTTGGCAATGATGTCTTGCCGCACTACCGAGTAGCCGACGAATTCAATCGGATCAGGCGATTCGTCCGCGTCCAAAAAACGGACGGGGAAAAGTGTCGCTGACCATCTGCGGATGTGTTTCCTCACCCTGGCTTGTGCCTTGTCTGCTGCCGTTGTGTCGGCGGGCACCACTCTTCTTGTCATGGTCGTATCCTCTTCTGTGGGATTATGAAAGGAACAATCGTGTATCGGACTTCGTGCCAAAGCTTGACATCCGATGGATATATCCTACAACACTTCTTTAGGGATAGCAAGCGTTATCAACAGGTCCGCGGGCGTTGCTGAGCGCGGACTTGTCTTGTATCTTTCGTCGTATGAAACGCGCCTTCGCCATCATTATCGTCGTTCTCCTCACCATCGGGATGATTGTCACTCTGTTCCCCGCTTTTGGGTCTTTCTAGGTTGTCCCCACCCTATTGCGTTATTCGCGTATTTCTGTCATATTGTTCAGTAACTCGCAGAGTATTCGAGCTTCGCTCGGTTCCGCCAGCTGGCGGACCGCAAGTGTTCAGTTTCGGCGAGGTTATTTAGTTAAATCCAAATATACATGGATCAGCCAGCAGGAGGTGCAGTGCAGGGGAATAAGCTCTATGTGGGAGGTATTCCCTATCGCTCGACGGAAGATGATATGAAGAAGGCCTTCGGTGAGGCCGGTACTGTCGTGTCCGCGAGCATTATCAGCGACCGTATGACGGGCCGCTCACGCGGCTTCGGCTTCGTCGAGATGGCTTCCGAAGCGGAGGCGCAGGCGGCGATTGACCGTTGGGACGGCAAGGAGATGGACGGGCGCACGCTCTCCGTGTCCTTCGCTCGCCCGCAGGGTGATCGTCCTCCTCGCCGAGAAGGCGGTTTCGGGGGCGGTGACCGAGGTGGATACGGCGGTGGCAACAGTGGCTACGGCCGTGGCGGATACTAATCCTCCACTCGTTCGAACACAATCGCTCGTGCATAAGCGCGGGCGATTGTGTTTTTGTATAAAAAGAAAAGTGCCCCGCGAAATCGCGGGGCACTGTGCCCTAGGAGCATCCATCAGGGCTCAATGATGATTCTTGTGCTTTGCTTCCCGTATTGCTGGACGAGCATGAAGAGCATTTGCGCATTCTCGGTCAACAGACGCACGCACCCGTGCGACGCACGCCGTCCGAGAGCTTTGCGCGCCGTTGTTCCATGCACGGCGTAGCCCCGCAGGAAAAAGATGGCGTAGGGCATCGGCGCGTTGTCGTAGATTCGCGAACGGTGATTCTTGTTCAACAGGTATGGCTCGTAACTGCCCGGCGGGGTCTTATAGCCGGGCCGGGCCGTGGATACCGGCCATGTGTGCATGAGCGTATCGCCGATGTAGACATACATCGTCTGCGTAGCGAGACTGACCCTCGCGGTTATTGTTTCCGCCGAGGCGACAGAAGTAAAGACGAAGACGATAACCACACCCAACAACCATCTGAATGAACTCATCTCCGTACCCCCTCTAAGAGTGGAAAGACCTGCGGGGCAATAATGCAATACTTCAGTATAGAAAGCAATAGGTACTCTGCCTGCAAAGAAATTAAAGGAAAAGTCCCACGCAGTGGGACTTTTCCCGCCCGTTCATCCCCGATGGAAATGAGCCTCTGTGTTACAGGTGGTCCTAGGTAGCAAACATATAGTCTGCATGTAACGGACCGATAAGAAGGTTAAGGTTCTTTCCAAATGAGAATGAACTATCTATAATTCTCGTTGCTGTATTCTAAATGTCAAGCGCCATTTCAGGGGAAAACCGGTGGAAAAACTGTGTATAGCCTCATCCGTACCGAAATGTGATAGCGTGCTCGTATGACACGTGACGAGAAGTGGCTCCTGGAGGAGAAATACGGCGGGGAGGAGACCGCGGAATACGCGACAGACAAGGAGCGGCTCACCTCTGGCGAGCCGCTGGCCTATGTCATCGGCTGGCAGTCGTTCCTAGGGCTCACCATCTATCTTGATTCCAAACCGCTTATCCCCCGCCCCGAGACGGAGTGGTGGACTGAGGAGATGCTCCGTGCCATGAGCGAATGGTCTGGCCGACCGAAGGGAGGAGACCCGAGGACCTTCGAGAAGGGCGTGGAGCATCTCCGACTTTTAGACCTGTGCGCGGGCTCGGGCGCTATCGGCTGTGCAGTGCTCGCGAGAGTGCCGAACGCGCAGGTCCATTTCGGCGAGATTGACCCTGCACACAAGGCAACTATTCTAAAGAATATCCGCGAGAACCATCTGGACGAGTCGCGTGCGACTATTCACATCGGCGACTTATTTGAGCCGTTTGGCGACATGCAGTTTGATGTCATTGCCGCGAACCCGCCTTATGTCCCCGCCGACCGTGCACTCCCCGCGAGCGTCGCCCGCCACGAGCCCACTCTCGCACTCACCGCCGGCAAGGATGGGCTTGATGTTATCCGCCGTATTGCGCAGGGGCTCCCAAAGCACCTCACTAGAGGCGGCGTCGCGTGGATAGAGTGCGACCGCGGACACACAGAGGAGAGTCAGCGCCTCTTTGAGAAGCAGGGCTTCAATGCCGAAATACGGAACGACCAGTACGGCAAGCCCCGCGTCATCCGCGTCTCATAAATAAGACAAGGCCCCAGATAACGGGGCCTTGAGATTACGGGAATTACGGGATCACCTCCTTTCCTAAGTTCGTTCTGCTTCCCAGATGGCTGTGGGTTTCCAGGTTCCTCCGCTCCATTTTTCTCTTTCTCCGTTCCACCTTCCCCCGTCTTCTTCGTCAAGGACGAGCCCATAGACGTATATCGGGAAGGACTCCTTATTGAACACAAAGAATCGGAGTGTTCCATGAGGGGTCCTTACGACTCTGGCGCAGGTGTAATAGGAGCTTGGTGGCGAGCCGCACGTCTTCTCCGCGATGAGCGTGCCGGTCTCGTACATCCTCGCGATGTTGTGCGGCAACACCATTGCCGATGGCTGCGAGGGCTCCTCTTGCGCCCAAGCGGCTACAACGAACGCGACGAATGTAAGCGTGCCTACGCTAAGCAGAGCTACCCCGAATAGGAACCGCCGAAACGGCCGCAGGGTGGGTGAATTGAACCGGTACAGATAATACCTTCTCAAGTATTTGCTCATCATTCCCTCCCCTGAGATGTAATCCCGCGTTTTGTGCTGCCCATTTCAATACTGCTCCCTGCAAGATGTTTGTCAATCTGTTATGCACCTATCCGCACTTCGTGATAAAATTGTCTGATGTCCGAGCTGCTTTCACCCGACTCCTACAAGGGCGTGCGCGATTTCTATCCGAAGGACTGGGCACGCTTGAGCGCGATATTCGGCACCCTAAGGAAGACGCTCGCGCTCTGGGGCTATGAAGAGTACAACGCCTCTCCGCTTGAACGCGCCGAGCTCTACGAAGCAAAGACCTCTGAAGAAATCGTGAACGAGCAGACCTACACCTTCATAGACCGCGGCAACCGCAAGGTGACACTCCGTCCCGAGATGACCCCGACACTCGCGCGTATGGTGGCGAATAAACGCCGTGAGCTCGCCCTCCCGCTCCGCTGGTTCTCTATCCCGAATGTCTTCCGCTATGAACGCCCGCAGAAGGGCCGTCTGCGCGAGCATTACCAGCTCAATGTGGACCTTATCGGCATCGCGTCAGAGGAAGCGGATATTGAGATACTCCGAATCGCTTCCGAGCTCCTGAAGGCGTTTGGTGCCAAGGAGAGCGACTTCGTCATCCGCGTGAATTCGCGCGCACTTCTCACCGCGGCCTGCAAGGCCGCGGGATTGAAGGCCGACGCAACGCGCGCCTACCTGCGCCTGCTTGATAAGAAATCGAAAATGACGCCAGAGGCATTTGGCGTTGCGCAGAGTAGTATTACTGTGAAAGACCCTCTTACTCTTGTTGAATCAAAAGAGATTAAAGCCTTGGTCGCCACTTTTACAGAACTCGGGGTGACAAACGCCGTCTTTGACCCAACACTCACCCGCGGGTTTGATTACTACACGGGCGTCGTGTTTGAAATATTTGATACGAATCCGGCGAATCCGCGCTCAATCTTCGGCGGTGGACGCTTTGACAAGCTCGTTTCCCTCTTCGGCGGCGACGCTATCCCTGCGGTGGGCTTCGGTATGGGGGATGTGAC
>MFMD01000024.1 GCA_001781715.1 Candidatus Kaiserbacteria bacterium RIFCSPLOWO2_01_FULL_55_19
TTCCATATCAAGGCGCGCAAGGGAGCTGTCTGGGGTGGGACGACCCACTTCACGCTCCGCGTTGACGCGCTCTCGTCCGCCACCTTCACGCCGACCTATGAGCGTCTCTCCTCCGGCGGGACCCTCCTCTCCTTCTTCACCACCGACAGTCTCTCGGGCATTGACCACTACGAGGTCGGCGTCATTGATATGAGGGAGTCGCCTGACACAATCCCCGTCTTCCAAGAAGCGCAGAGCCCCTTCCAACTGCCAAGCAAAGTGTCCGGCGATGTCCGCGTGATTGTGCGGGCGATTGACGGAGCGGGAAATGTCCGCGACGGACAGGTCGGGGTCACGGGCTTCACCCTCTTAGGAGTTATTCAGGATAATGCGGCGCTGGTTATCTCCGTCGTGCTGTTCTTCATCACACTCTCTTTCCTCATGCTGCATTACCTCTTTATCCGACGTATCGCGCGCGCGCTCCAGATAGCGATGCCGATGCAACAATCTCCCGCGCCTCTGCGACCGGAGTATCGCGAGCTCCCCGTAGCACAGCCACCCCCCGAAGTGAAGAAGCCGGTGGAGTTAACCGTCCTTACGACTCAAGCACCGTCTTCACAAGAAAAGATCTATTCGCCCCTACAACAAGATACGTTGCGCCGCTTCGGGAGATAAGAGAACCGCCCCCACAGAGGAGGGCGGTTCTTCGCGCACTGTGCGCTATATACTACGCCATCCCCGACGGGTTGCAGGCGCGGCAGTCCTGCTTGTGCCCGAACATAAGGACAGCGGCTGAAACACCGACGAGCAGGTAGACGAGATTCTCAACCGTCGGCCACGAGCCGAGGAGGAGATTCACGACATTCCAGTTACTGCCCATCCAATTGCCGAGTGCGACGAGACCCCAGTTGAGGCCGCCGACGATGACGAGAATGAACATTGTGCCGTGTAATTTCATGCGGATGAATAGAGTGATGAGTAAAGCGGGGGTGGTGGTCCGCTCCTTCCAGTATGACCTGTTTTAGGGGTCTGTGGGAGGCACCTGTGCAAAACTCAACACGCGATACTAGTGATACTATAGCAAGAGTGACCACAGAAAAAAAGAAGAAAGAATACCAGACTTTTTCTTTAACTCCCGGCATTTTCACCGATACGAAACGCGTCCTCTCTCCCGCCGAACAGGCGAAGCGACAACGTCTCCTCTCGGCCCTTGCCAGAAGTTCTCAATTCCTCGCGATTGAAAAGCGAATCGATACCATCCTGGAGGGAATCGCGAAGAGCATCGGCGAAGCAATCCGCGCTAAGTACGTAAACTTCTGGGATTTCACTCCCGACAACAAAAGCGTCTATATCCGCGCGGCATATGGTATGCAACCGCAGTATCTCGCGCATTCTAGGAAGGACCCTATGCCGCTCGGCAGTGCGTGGATAGGGCGTGCGATGCAGACCGGCAAGGTGTGGGCGACCTCAAACGTCCAGAAAGACCCGCGCCTTCCCTCATCATGGCTCCCTGCGGTGAAGAAACAGGGGTATCACGGACTCATGTGCATGCCATTGAAGGTTAAGGACCGCATCATCGGGGGTATGTGCATCTATTACGAAAAGAAACACATTTTTGAACCGTTTGAAATGACTATCGCGGGTATCGTCGCTAACCAAGCCGCAACCGCCGTAGAGAATGGTCGCATCTTTGATGAGCTCGGGGCGGAACGTATCAAAACACTCTCTATTGTACGGAGTCTCAACGACGGTCTTATCATGTACGACCTCGACGATGCACTCGTTTTCTTCAATCCAAGAGCCGAGGAGCTCCTATGGCTCAAAGCGAATGATGTCATCGGGAAGTGTCCTTCTAAAGCTTTCGCTGAGATGGATGTCTACCACAAAAACCTCTATGCCATACATCGTCTTCCTCAATCAGATTACGAAAACGTGGAGTACATCACCGAAGGGTCCCACCGTATCGTTCTCCTTGTGACCAAAATCCCCGTTCGAGACGAGGTGGGGACGAAAATTGGCACCGTACAGGTGCTTCACGACGTCACTCATGAACGAGAGGTCGACCAGCTTAAGTCAAACTTCCTTACAACCGCCTCGCACCAGCTCCGCACGCCGCTTACTGGCATAAAGTGGGCGCTTGAGACTCTGCTCACGGAAAAAGAAGGGGTGCTGACATCCATGCAGAAAGAAATCATACAAAAGATGTCCCAGACAAATGAGCGCCTTATAACGCTAATCAACGACCTGCTTGATGTGTCGCGCATAGAGGAAGGTCAGTTCGGATACAACTTTGAACTGACCGACCTTGTGACAATGGTCAAGGAGGTCATCACCGGCCTCAAAGGAGACATTGTCAATCACAATGTCACGCTTCGCTTGATTGAATCGGAGCAGGCACCCCCCCAAGTGAGCGTTGACCGGGAGAAGATAAAAGTGGCTATAAACAACTTGGTAGAAAACGCCATAAAGTACACTTTGAAGGGCGGTGTTATCACCCTCTCATTCATAGCAGAAAAAGAGTTCCTTTCTCTTGTCGTACACGACACTGGCATCGGTATTTCCGAAAAAGAACACTCATTTATATTCAATAAGTTCTTCCGCGCCAAAAACGCCGTCCTGCTAGAAACCGAAGGCTCCGGTCTCGGCCTCTACATCGGCAAAAATATTATTAGCCACCACCGCGGGGTTATACAATTTGAATCCCGAGAGAATGTGGGATCGACGTTCACGATGAAACTCCCCCTTTCCAAGAAGAAAATGCCGACAATGTAGAGCCTACGCCGTTTCTTTGTCGAACACGGTCTCTTGTGCGGAACCGTACACGCCTTCAGCTTCCAAGAGCCGTTTGCGCAGAACTGCTGTGACGACGCCGAACGCAAGGCCGACCATCATCGGGACCCAGAAGTAGAACATCTCCGTCGCATTTCCAGCGCCTCCTGAAAACTTGCCGAACACGTAGGCGAAGTAACCGGCGTACGCGATAAAGTATACGGGAGCAAACTCAAACCAATCGGTCAGCTCGAGGAGAACTATGATGGTGGCGATGACAAAGACGGTTACCGGTAAACTCCATGTTCCTCCCAACGCACTCTGGACGGACGGTGCAAACGCTATCAATAGCGTCAGATAACCGAATAGAATACCGCCGGTTATGCCAAGAATCTCCTTGTGCAGTCGGCCAATCTTGGCCCCTGCCACAAAATAGAGCCCCCACGTGATGAAGACTGGCCATATCTGGAGCCACGGGTACCTCGATGCGTCTGAGAAATACTGCCAGCCCAATACAGAGATTGCCGCGAGTATACCGACAATAAGCGCCACTGGAAAGAATTTTGCAAAATTCATATGTTTGTTTAATGGTTAATTAATAGGTCGATTGAGGATCCCCTTCACCTTTCTCGTTATCTCTTCAACCATGGAATTCGCTTTGACGAAATATTCCTCCGCACCCAGGTCAATGCCGTGCTGTATGTCTTCCTTGCTCCCTAGATTCGAAAGAATCACGACGGGAATCGATTTCGTCGAATCATCCTGCTTCAACTTCTTCAAGATATCGAAACCTCCCACCCCCGGAAGGATGATGTCAAGAAGCACGATGTCCGGCTGTTCATCCTGAATGCGCCCAAACGCCTTTGCTCCGTCGGTGACAGTAACAATTGCGTATCCGTCATTAACGAGGTGCCGAGCGAGAATACCCGACATAAGCGAGTCGTCCTCAACCAGCACCACTTTTTTACCGTTTTTATCCACATCCATATTCTACAGGAATATCATAAGAGAAGTGGGTACTTATCAACAAACGCGTAGAATGAGCCTTTAGGCTCCGATCCCTCCAATATGACCTGTTTTGGGGGTTGTGGAGACCCCTGTGCAAAACTTACCCGCGAAACGGAGTGTCAGAAATTATTTGTCCGTCGTCAATCTTCACAATCCGCTCGGCGAACTTCGCGAATTCGTCCTCGTGCGTCACCATAATGATGGTCTGACCATTGGCGTGGAGCTCTTTGAAGATTTCCATAACGGTGGCTGAGGACTCTTTATCAAGGTTCGCGGTCGGTTCATCCGCGAAGAGAACTCCCGGTCCATGCGCGACGGCGCGCGAGATGGAGACCCGCTGTTGTTCACCGCCCGAGAGCTGGCCCGGGAGGTTACGGATGCGGCTCCCGAGACCCACCCGAGTGAGCGCGGCGGTTGCCTTCGCCTCAGCGGCAGCGGTGCTCAACCCCTGCATAAGAAGCGGTAGGGCGACATTCTCAAGCGCGGTCATCTCTGGCAAAAGCGCATAATCCTGGAAGACATAGCCGAACTCAGCGAGCCGAAAGAACATCTTCTCGTTCTCGGTCATCGTATGCGCTTCTCTGCCGTTGATGTAGATCTCGCCCGATGTCGGTTCATCAAGAAGCGATGTCTGGTAGAGGAGCGTGCTTTTCCCTGCCCCCGAGCGACCCATAATCGCGATAAACTCTCCGTTTCGTACCGAGAGCGTGATGCCCTTTAGTACGCGCGTTTCAACGGGACCGTCTTTAAATGTCTTTATGAGATTTTTTACTTCAATCATAGTCAGTTGCGGCCGAGGATAGAATCCAGCGTGTTGCGGCGCACGATCATCCGCGACGGCAGATACCCAGCCACGACGGTGGTTAGCACGAGTAGCAGGATGCGCACCACCGTCCCGGCGACCGGCGCGACGATAATCGCATTGCTAATCGGCAGGACGATGGGATGCGCGGAGACATACGGCACCAAAAAGCCGTAGAGAATTCCCATCCCGAGCGCGGAGCCGATGGCGGCGTAGAACAGCGACTGGAAGATGTACGAAATCTCAATCGCGGAGCCCGAGATGCCGATACCCTTCAGAATGCCGATGAATTTCCGGCGCGTAATCGCGTTGATGAAGATGACAATGAAAATCGTGATGGCGGCGACCGCAAGACCGATTGAACCGATGGCGTTTCCGATCATGGCAAATGTGTTTTGGACCTCGGCAACGCCGTTTGGAATCGCGTCTTCAAAGGTCCTCACCTTCGCACTCTCCGCAAGCCCGCTCCGCTTGAGGAAATCGCGGAATTCAGCTGGGTCTACCCCCGGATTCAGCAGTATGGCGATTTCGTTCACGGCGTAATCGGTGCGGCCCATGAGCTGCCGCACCTCGTTCGCTGGCATAAACACGTGCGCAGCAAGCGGGGAGTTCGCCGGAACATCGAGTATTCCCTTCACGATGACCTCGCGCGTATGACCATTAATCGTGAGGCGAATCTTGGTTCCCGGATACACATTTCTCAGCGGGGTGAGTCCGGGTTGCTCGCCGAAAGAATACCGTTCAACGAACTGCGGCCCGAGCAAAACAGAGTCGTAGTCGGAAGAAGAGAGGTACGTCCCTTCTCCGAGATAGCGCGGGAGTCCCGAGAACGTATTTTCGGTGACGGGGTCTATGCCGACGATGGTCGCACCCGTCTTATTCGGCTTTTCGTTCAAGTCGGTCCGCTCAAAGTAGTTCGCTTCAATGGTCCCCGTGACTATATACCGCGCGCTCGTGACTTTCGGCTGCGGGAGCGTTTTTAAGAAGGAGAGTATCTGCGGACTATTCTCAATATAATCCTTCGTATCAAGGGACGAGATGACGACATCGCCCGTCTCCTGTACGCGGAATTGGTTGGAGATGCCCGCAACGATGCCAACCAACAGACCGGTCACCACCACGAGATTCAGGAATGTGAGCAACATCACGAAGATGATGAGACTCGTCGCCCAGCGATTCGCGCCGCGCAACTGCCGCAGGGCGAGATAGAAGCCAACCCGAATGTTGGTCAGCGACAGCATGCTTATCGCGCGGGCGACAGCAGGATTACATCGCCATCAGAAAGACCGGAGAGAATCTGCGCCTGCCCGACTGCAG
>MFMD01000025.1 GCA_001781715.1 Candidatus Kaiserbacteria bacterium RIFCSPLOWO2_01_FULL_55_19
ACTATCATCCTTGTCGCGATGCTGGGTGCCTCGGGCCGCTCAACGCTCCGTAATGTGTACAGCATCAACCGCGGCTACGAGAATATCGTCCGCCGTCTGCAAGAGCTCGGCGCCTCTATCGAGGCGACTTGAGATTTGTGTGTGCTGTTAACAATGCATTGACTCTCTTACAATACTGCGTAACACTATTCTTTAGAGGTTCCCTTCCGATTCCTGAGGGGTCTTGGCGTAGTCAACAAAGAAAGGTGATATATGAAACGAAGCTCTCTTTTCATCATGTTGGCACTACTCGCGGGGTGTGTGACATATCAACCTATCGTTGATACCAGAGGCGTGGACATGAATCGTTACCACGCCGACCTGGGAGAGTGCACGCAGTACGCGGCGCAGGTGGACCCGGCTTCCAACGCGGCCGCAGGGGCCGCGGGAGGAGCGATAATCGGAGCGATAATCGGCTCGCTGTTTGGCAGTGGCCGCGACACGCGTAATCTCGCGATAGCGGGGGCCATAGGCGGCGGGACCGGTGGCGCGGTCGGTGGCGCCAGGGTCCAGCAGGATATCATTCGCCGTTGCATGGCAGGACGGGGATACAATGTGCTGTATTGAACTGACGAGAAGGCTCGCTTCGGCGGGCTTCTCTCTTGTGAGAAAGGTATAATGAAACCTAATGAAATCTATCCGCGACATTCTCCCCAACATTAGGAAGAAAGCGGCAGAGGCGCCGAAGGGGAAGAAGCGCAAGACCGAGCGCGGCGAGCTGATGCGCTTCTTCCTCCGCCATTTGAACCACTCCCGCGCGCACGACGGCCTCGCACCGATGACGATGGCACACCTCGGCACGGTACTGGAGAAAATCCCGACCAACGATTTGTATTATCTGAAAAGCGTCTGCAGTCAGGCGAAGAACTTCGGCAAGAAATTCTGGTGGGAACTCGACCCAAGTAAGCACCCATCGCGCTGATTTTCTGGTATATTACAGAACATGAAAGAAATCGTGCAAGATGGGGCACCTGTGCTCCGCCAGACGGCGAAGCCCGTACCGAAGAAACTCTTCGGCTCTAGAGAGCTCGCGACCATCATCGCTGATATGACGAAGGCGCTTGACCGCGAGCTGGAGGGCGTCGCGCTTGCCGCGCCGCAGATGGCTATTCCCTACCGCCTCTTCATTGTACGCAAGGACCGCACGCTCCCTCCCGTAGAAGTCCCTAAGGGCGCGCCTCTGCCTCCCCCGCCGCCCGCTGAAGTAGAGGTGTATATCAACCCTGAAATTGTGAAGACCTCCCGCAGACGCGCGCTCGTGGACGAGGGGTGCCTGTCTGTCCGCGGCGTCTACGGGTCCACGAAGCGCCACCAGAGAGTGACGGTCCGCGCACAGACCATTGAGGGGTCGCCGTTTGAACGCGGTGCCGGCGGCATCATGGCGCAAATCTTTGAGCACGAGATAGACCATTTAAACGGCGTCCTCTTCATTGATAACGTCGTGAATCTCATCCAGATCCAGCATGCTCCAACCGCATAACTTCCTATATTTCGGCACGCCGAAGGTCGCGAGCGACACACTCGCCTCGCTCATTGAGAGTGGCTTTGTGCCGAAGCTTGTTGTCACTTCGCCGGACGCTCCCAGGGGACGCGGCCTTATCCTCACGCCGTCTGAAACGAAGGTGGTAGCGCTTGCACACAACATCCCCGTGCTCACGCCCAAGACGCTTGATGCAGAGACGATTGCAACACTGCGCTCCTATGCCTGTGACTATGCCGTCTGCGTCGCCTACGGCAAGATATTCCCCGAGGAGTTTATTGCGGCCTTCCCGCGCGGCATACTGAATGTGCATTATTCGCTTCTGCCGAAGTACCGCGGCGCGACCCCGCTTGAGGCCGCGCTCCTTGCAGGCGACGCGGTAACCGGCGTCACCATCCAGAAGATGGTCCGCGAACTTGATGCGGGCGATATCCTCGCACAAGCATCAACGCCCGTTGCACCAAGTGAAACGGCGCGCGAACTGCGTCCCCGCCTCATCACGCTCGGTGCGAAACTGCTCGTTGAGACACTTCCCCGCTTTGAGCGCGGCGAAATTACGCCTGTGGCGCAGGATGCATCCCGCGCATCTCGTTCAGGCAAGCTGAAAAAGGAAGACGGTCTGCTTGACCTCGGTGCACCTGCACCAGAAAATTGGAATAAGTACCGCGCCTACGCGGACACTATCGGCACTTACTTTGTAAAAGACGGTAAACGAATTAAAATTACGAAAGCATCTTTCGCTCACGGAAGATTCACCATTGAACGCGTCATTCCAGAGGGGAAACGCGAGACGAATTATTAAGCGAGCCAGCGGGACGGAAAAAGAGAGTTGAATTGGCCTAGCGACCGGAGCGCTCTCTTTTTCTGTTCCGCCGGCGAGCTTATCTACCGAAGCGCAGCATATCTTTAACCGCGGCGCGGCCGCGCTTCCAGAGCTTGTGCGCACGGCCTCTGGAGTGGCGTATCTCCGCCTCCAGTTCGCTGCGAACCTTGTCCGCGGCAGATTCGGGCGTCGGCTTCACCGCTTCAGCGCGGAAGACATCCCCGTTTACTATCAAACGCGCGACGAGCCGGCAGGGCTCTGACGAGCGCCCTTCGGGCGGCGCGTTCTCTATCTCTATCTCAAGCAATGCACGCTCGCTGTCCTCGCCGAGGAGGCGGAGCGGAGCGGCAAGCTTCTCTTCAAGCAGTGCTTCGGTTAGGGGGGTGAGCTGATACTTCTGGGCTTTGATAGAAATATGCATATTGATATATATTATTTCTTCGGATACTGGGCCCGCAGATATTCGCTGATATCCCCCGATTCGTACATCTCAACCTCGTGTTCGCTGTCAATGAGATACGGCACCTGCTGCTTTCCGCCCCGCGCGACAAGCTCAGCCGCTACCACATCGTCTGCGATATTCTTCTCCTCAAAGGTAATGCCGAGTTCTCGCCCCACATCAAGCACTTTGTGGCAAAACGGGCATCCGGTCTTCACATAGAGAGTTAACATAATTTTAGTATATACTACCCGGTATATGAACGCGAAGACCCTGCGACCCTACTTCCTCCTCCTCTTGATACTCACCTCTTCTGTGCTGGCATTCATGGTCTTCCGTCCGTTCTTGATTGTCTTAGCACTGGCGGGAATATTCGCTATGTTGCTTCAGCCGCTCTACCGGCTTGTTCTGCGCGGGATGAGCAGTTCGCCCGGGCTCTCTGCATTCATAACGATGATAATTGCGGTGGTGTGCATCCTCGTACCGCTTATGTTTATCTCCGGCCAGATAGCGACCGATGCCCAGCGCCTCTATGTCTCTCTCGCAGACGGCACCGGGCAAGCGTATCTGGATACTGCATTCCGATACACAAATGATGCGCTCGCGCGGTACGCGCCAAACCTCGCGCTCTCTAGTACAGAACTGTCTGCCTCCATAGACCAGCATATGAAAGATATTCTCACCTGGCTCATCCAGAATCTGGGCGGAGCGTTCGGGGGGATTACCCGATTCCTCCTGGACTTCCTCGTATTCTTGATTGCGCTCTACTACTTTCTTCGCGACGGTACGCGGCTCAAGCAAATCCTCATTGAAGCGAGTCCTCTTGCAGACGCCGACGATACGCTTGTGTTCACGCGGTTGGAGCGCGCCGTTCATTCAGTCATCCGCGGGAGTCTGATGATTGCGCTCGTGCAGGGCGCGCTCACCGCGCTCGGCTTTGCATTCTTTGGCATCCCCAACAGCATCCTCTGGGGCGTTGTCGCCGCCTTCTCTGCCCTTATCCCCGGCATCGGCACCTCGCTGGTTCTCATACCGGGTATTGTCTACCTGTTTATCATCGGCGCGACAGCGCCGGCAACGGGGCTTTTGGTGTGGAGCATTGTTGCAGTCGGGATGATTGATAACTTCCTCGGACCGCGATTGGTGGGGAGAGGCCTCCAGATTCATCCGCTCGTGGTACTCCTCGCGGTGTTCGGCGGTCTCGCATTCTTTGGTCCCGCAGGCGTCTTCCTTGGGCCGCTCTCTATCAGTCTCCTCTTCGCGCTTCTCTCCATCTATCACCATGTCTCAAGGCAAGCGTGATTGAATGGGCGACAGATGTCCGAGGTTGGTTGGGATAAAAAGAAAGACCGCCCGAAGGAGGTCTTCCTTTGGGCGGAGGAGCGATTACTTTTCATAGGGGAATTCATCCAACCCCACGACAGCTTCCCCTGAAGCGACGAGGACACCTTCGACACGGGCTTCCGTCAATAGGACAGCCCGACGCTTCTCGGAGTCAATGCTGGTGATAGTGACTCTAACCACCGCATCGTCCCCGATTTTCGTCGGTCCTCTGAACTTCCACGCTTGAGAGATGTAGTAGGTGCCCCGACCTGGCAACTCCGTACCAAGCAGAGCAGAAACGACGCCTCCGAGGATGAGCCCATGGCCGATGGGGCTCCCGAAACGGGTTTGCGCGGCAAACCTCGAGTCGAAATGCAGGCGGTTCCAATCGCCCGAAACAAGGGCGAAAAAGAAAATCCGCCACTTGGTGATTGCAATCGTCCTTTCCGCCGCGTCGCCCACCTTCAGGGAGAGAAATTCTCGAACGGGCTTTGTCTCATCGTGAAAGAGATGGGACAGAAAGTCGTACCCGTAGTGGCCCAGAAGCTCCCAGTGATAGCGAAGCCCTGGCGTGGAGGGGGTGTCCGACGAGACCGAAACTGCAGATGTGGCCACAGCAGACGCATTAGCAGATGCACTGTTCATGTTGTGTCCTTTGAAAGAGTTGTACTACTATCTATCATCCATCATACCGCACCCTACCCCAAATCAACCTATTGGTGGTGGATGTTCGAACTTATGCTACAGGTACTTGATACACAAAATCATTGGTGGAATTCGGTGCTATGAATCGTTACTTGAACAACTCCATAAGGTAGAATCCGAAAATACCGAGAGAGCTTAGTACCGTCGCCCACGCGAGAATTGTGGCGAGACTCGCACCGGAAATATTCGTATCGCGCCTCGATGAAGAAAAGAGCCACCCCAGCAAATAAAACAGAATCACTATCGCGAGACCATGAACGAGCCAATGATGCTTCACTCCCAGAATAGAAATGCTCTTCATGAAGCTCAGAAGAGGTGGGTACGATTCTTTCATGATGGTCAGGAGCATGCTCGCGACAAGCGTAATGACCGCCGAAATGCCGAAGCCACTCGTGATCCGATTCAGCCCGCTCTCAGGATATATTGTTGTAGTCATAGAATTTTCCATACGATGTTAATAGATTATGCGCCACCAAGCAGACTCATCCGTACGGCAAAAGAGATGAGCGCTCCGGCTCCCTCGAGCGCGAGCGAAGAGAGAATAATAAGCACGGCTACCACATAGACGAGCTTCCGAGCAGACGCGTTAGTAGCGAGATTGTTCCGCAGTGTAATCATCGGCAGGAAGAGTGCGAGAATTAAGATGGAGAAAAATACATGCTCCTTGGTTTCCATAACGAGAGTATGCGCGAATGCCCACGGACCTTTCAAGATTAAAGCTTTATCGGTTGCATAGTAGACGATGTACCAATATCCGCTCGTGATCCATGTAAGTACCATAAAGAGAGCTGCCGTGATGCTCGCCGCAGAAATTCGCTTGAGATTCTTCTCTGATGCGTTCAATACTTCCACCAAAACCCACACGGTAGCGATTACTCCAAACACTGCGAACATAGGGTGCAAGAACAAAATGAATTCTTTCATAAGGGTACGGCAGCTTAGTTATTGAACCAGCGTATAAATTGAGAACACTTTTTAGTTTAGCACTCCCGCCCTCAGGCGTACTCGCTGTTCATTTATTCCTCTCATTTTCATTTGCTCCCAGAACATGAGCTACATATACCGCTCTTTTTCAACAAGGAATATATGCAACAAATG
>MFMD01000026.1:0-1218 GCA_001781715.1 Candidatus Kaiserbacteria bacterium RIFCSPLOWO2_01_FULL_55_19
CGAACAAAACGGCCTATGAGAACATCGCATTCGCGATGGAGGCCGCGGGTCGTACCGACAGCGAGATTAAGAGCGATGTTCCCTACATCCTTGAACTCGTGAATCTCGCGGACAAAGCGCTCCATTTCCCCGACCAGCTCTCCGGCGGCGAGAAACAACGCATCGCGATCGGCCGCGCGATTATCAATCAGCCCGAGCTCATCGTCGCCGACGAGCCGACGGGAAATCTGGACCCCATCAACACCTTTGAGGTGGTTGAAATACTCAAGAAGATAAACGAGATGGGAACGACCATCGTCATTACGACCCACAACAAGGGCGTCGTGGATGCTATCGGCAAGCGGGTCATCACGATTGACCGCGGGCGCGTAGTGCGCGACGACGCGGGCGGGAAGTATATACTGTAGGTATGGACTGGATGATTATAAAGCGGGTGCTCGTTGCTGGCGGCAAGAATTTCGCCCGCGGAGGCGCCGTCTCGGCGGCAACGGTGCTTATCATGACCGTCACGCTCGCGATTATCGCCTCACTCATCTTCCTCTCCGCCCTGCTGACCTTCACGCTGGATACCATCAAGAACAAGGTTGATGTGTCCGTCTACTTCGTCACGACCGCGAGCGAGGCCGCCATCCTTGATGTTAAGAGCCAGATAGAGAAGTTGCCGCAGGTGGCGAATGTCGCCTACACCTCGGCCGACGAGGCGCTCGCGGCCTTCCGCGCCCGTCACGCGACCGACCAGCTCACACTCCAGGCGCTGGACGAGCTCGGCGGCAATCCCCTTGACGCCTCGCTCGAGATACGCGCGAAGGACCCTTCCCAATACGAGAGCATCGTCAACTTCCTTGAAGCATCGCCGGCGCTTTCCTCGGGCGGCGCGTCCATCGTAGACCGCATCAATTATCAGCAGAACAAAGAGGTGATTGACCGTCTCTCGCTCGCGATACAGGCGACGCGCCAAATCGGTCTTGCGGTGGTTATCCTCTTCGCGATTGCGTCTATCCTGATTGCGTTTGCGACCGTCCGTCTCGCCATCTACACCGCCAAAGACGAGATTGCCGTGATGCGGCTCGTGGGCGCAAGCAACGCGTACATCCAGGGGCCCTTCATTGTCACGGGTGTCATCACGGGCGTCGTCTCTGCGCTCCTCGTCTCGCTTCTCCTGTGGCCGGCGACCTGGTACGCAGGCACGAAGACCGCGAGCTGGTTCAGCGGCTTCAG
>MFMD01000026.1:1302-2568 GCA_001781715.1 Candidatus Kaiserbacteria bacterium RIFCSPLOWO2_01_FULL_55_19
GGTGTTCGCCATCCGGCGGTATCTGACGGTCTAGTTTCGGTATGGCAAAAGAAGGTCACAAATACATATTCGTCCTCGGCGGGGTGATGAGCGGCGTCGGGAAGGGCGTCGTCACGAGCTCCATCGGTCTCTTGCTCCAGCAGAAGGGGTATCCGGTCAATCTCGTGAAGGTTGACCCGTACTTGAATGTGGACGCCGGTACGATGAATCCGACCGAGCACGGCGAGGTATTCGTGCTCCGGAGCGGGCTGGAGGTGGACCAGGATATGGGCAACTACGAGCGCTTCCTCGGGCGCGACCTCACCAACGAGGACTATATGACCAGTGGGATGGTGTATCAGTCGGTCATCGCCCGTGAGCGGGCATTGGAATACGGAGGTAAGTGCGTTGAGGCCGTTCCGCATGTGCGCGACGAGATTCTTCGGCGCATTGAGAACGCGGCCGCCTACAACGGCAGCCGCATCTCGGTGATTGAGATAGGCGGTACTATCGGCGACTTCCAGAATGCTCTCTTCATAGAAGCGGCGCGCGTGCTCAAGATGAAGCACCCCGAGGATGTGCTCTTCGTGATGGTGTCGTATCTGCCGACGCCGGGGACACTCGGCGAGATGAAGACGAAGCCGACCCAGACGGCGGTGCGCGACTTAAACTCCTACGGCGTTCAGCCGGATTTTATTGTCGCGCGCTCCAAAGAGTTCGTTGATGAGAAGAGGAAGGAGAAGCTCGCGGTCTGGTGCAACGTGCGCAAGGACCGCGTGGTCTCCGCACCCGACATAGACAGTATCTATCAGGCGCCGATCAACTTCGAGAAGGACCGTTTGAGCGACATGCTCCTGGACGCGCTCCATCTGCCCGAGAAGCGCCGCGCATCCTTGGCCGCGTGGAAGAAGTTCGCGCTCGCGGCAGTTGATACCAAGGCGCGGGAGATACATATCGCGATTGTCGGGAAATATTTTGATACGGGCGACTTCGTGCTCGCCGACGCCTACCTCTCCGTCATTGAAGCGATTAAATTCTCCGCCGCGAAGCTTCACCGTCAGGCGAAAATCACCTGGGTGAATTCTAAAGACCTTGAGAAGGGCAAGGCGAAGGCCATCGCCAAGCTGCTGGGGAAGTACCACGGCATCATCGTCCCCGGAGGATTCGGCGAGACCGGCATTGAGGGTAAGATGAAGGCGATTAGCTTTGCGCGCGAACGCAAGATTCCGTACTTCGGGCTCTGCTACGGGATGCAACTGATGGTGGTTGAATATGCGCGTCATGTCC
>MFMD01000026.1:2628-2811 GCA_001781715.1 Candidatus Kaiserbacteria bacterium RIFCSPLOWO2_01_FULL_55_19
AGGGGACGCTCGCCCGCGCCGCGTATAAGAAAGAGCTGGTTGAAGAGCGCCACCGCCACCGCTACGAAATCAATTCTAAATATGTGAAGCAGCTAGAGGCGGCGGGGCTCGTCTTCTCGGGTACCTCGCCCGACGGCGTTTTGATGGAGATAGCCGAGCTCCCGCGCTCCGTCCATCCCTTTA
>MFMD01000026.1:2828-8172 GCA_001781715.1 Candidatus Kaiserbacteria bacterium RIFCSPLOWO2_01_FULL_55_19
CACCCAGAGTTCCAGGCGCGTCCGCTTTCTCCGCACCCGCTTTTTACCGAATTTCTCCGCGCCGCTATTTCTCGCAAGCGAAGAAGGTAAGCATCAGGGGGGTGCAACCCTGTGGGCCCCGAGAGGGTTAGGATTAGTATGGGGGAGAAGATAACCGTACGCATATTTCTTATCTGTCTCGTGAGCTGCGCGACCCTCGTCCTCTCCTTTATGTGGGGCGGTGATCCTTCAGAAGTCTATTTCAAAATTGCGGCGACTCTCTTTATTGTCGGTCTCGGTTCGTTTCTCTGCTGGTTTGTATCTATGCTCTACACCCTGCGCGGCTTTCTGTGCGAGCACGCTTTTGTGCCTGCGGCTAAGTAAGGACAGAGAAATGGTATTCAGGACAATCCATATGTCTATCTGGACGCAATAAAGGCCAGAGAGATTACTCTACACGACAAGCTAAGTTTAACCACTTATTCTCTGTGAAATATAATGCTCGATCAAAAGAGCCGATGACCAAAGCGCCACGACCATAACCATATACTCCGCAGATAAGTCTAGTATGGACGGGCCGATAAAATAGATAATGACACTCCAAAATGTGTTCCAAAAGATTATACTGAAAACTGAATGTGAAATGAACTTACTATACGGAATATTAAGGACCCCCGCAGCTGTTGCTGTTATAGAGGCAAGTGATGTGTCCCAATAGCTGAAGAAAATAGCTTCGCCCGCATGCTTATTCAATTTCAATTGAGCCCTCTCAATTTCATTTCTCAAGCCGAATTTCAGAAATAGCCTATACCAACCCAACTTGCCCAAATAGTAATCCCCCGTGTATGAGATGACGAAAGCGATAGCCACAAGCAGGATAATTATGGCTATTCTTGGAATATCGTGTCCCGCGAGTATAACGGCGAGAAATATCACTATGCCACCCGGGAAGTAACTACCGAACACAAAGAATCCTTCAATGACGGCGCAAATGAACAGAAATGGTAGTCCGTATATCGAGAAGAAATATTTTAGATTTAATAGAAGTTCGTCTTGGGGAGGTAGCTCAAGAATTTTCCAGATGATTAATAAAGATAGATAAAGAATAGCTAATGTGAGTGGTACGCTAATTATTTTCAGAAAAATCTTTATTCTCTCTGGCATAGGTGTGATTATATCACTGTAGATGGTCAGGATCAGACTTGGACCGCGAGTACGCTTTTCGAAGCTTACAGCTTCAGTACACCTTGTGGATTTTCTTTCAGAAAATGCTCGCAAGGTCTTCGAATCCAAGCCGCAGACACCCCGCGCCTACTTCTGGCGCAAAATGCGCTACGCTTATTTTGCTGCCAGACTTGGATTCGAACCAAGATACTCAGATTCAGAGTCTGAGGTCCTACCATTAGACGATCTGGCAATGGTAGTACTCTACCGTATTGCCAGTCGCAATGGTGGACAATGTCCTACTGCAAGCGAAGCGAGGTAAAAAATAAGTGTCTGCGCTTATTCTTTCCGAGCGAGCGCCGGCAGAAAGCCCGAAGGGCTTACCATTAGACGATCTGGCAATCTTTCACTAACACTCTACAGGGAAACTCTACGGCACAAAGGCCTTTTATTCAATGGACTTGGTACTCCGTCGAGAAGTGGTAAACTGATTGCATATGAACAACCAATCATCTCTACAGAGTTTCTTGCCGTGGGGTATCTCGTGGCTCACCGTCGTTCTTGGCATTCTCACTATAAGCACATTTATCGCCGTTTCCGGTCCCGGAGTTCGGTATGGGTATGTGACTCCGATGATGGGCGTAGCAGAGGGTACGGTGGGGTACGGTGGGGGAGGCGGTGCACCGACGATGGACACGGGCATAGCAAATAAGATGATGTACCCGTATCCCTACCCGAATCCTGATGTCCCGGCGAGCGACACGCGCGAATTCCTGAAGATTTATTACAACGCCTCAATGCGCACTCGCGACGTGCCGGCTCTCACTCGCAGTGTCGGGACGGTGGTGCGCGGGTACAACGGCCGCATAGACCAAGAATCAAGCTCCTCACAGTATGGCTCCATCAGCTTCGCGGTCTCCACGAGCAAGTATGACGCATTTCGTGCTGAGCTCGAGAGTCTCGTCGGGAGCCGCTTCCTCTCGGTGAATATTTCGTCCCAGAATCTCCTGTCGCAGAAGGTGAGTATTGAAGAACAGCAGGAGCAGGCCGACACCGCGCTCGCCGACTATAAGACCGCACGGCAGAAGATCGTCAGCGCACACGCAAGCGCTGTACAGTCGCTTCAGGCACAGATAGATGCGAGCACGCCGGACTCCGCCGGATGGCTCTTGCTGAAGAAGCAGCTCGTGAGCGAGAACGCCGCATACACAGACCGGCTCGCTAACGCCGACGCGAATATTAAGTACGCCCAGGACTGGGCGAAGGCGGTAGAGACGCAGGACCAGACGCTCCTTGAGAATGTCGCGACCGTGACCGGCACCGTCTCCATCCAGAAGATTGGCCTCTGGGACACCGCGCTTGCCTACCTGCCGGGCTATTGGATCCCCGTCATCTTCGCGGTACTCACCGGGCTCTCCTACCGCCGCGACCGCCGTCGCGCATTCATCGCCTAAGACACCGTCTCTATGAAGCGGGTCATATTCGTCCACGGATGGTCAGGAAGTCCTGATGATAATTGGTTGCCGTGGCTCGCATCAGAACTTAAGAAGCGTGGATATACGGTCCTCGCTCCGCGCATGCCCGACACGGATACTCCGGTCATAGAGGAGTGGGTACGCCATTTGTCCGATGTGGTAGGCACGCCCGATGCAGACACCTACCTTGTGGGTCACAGTATCGGCTGTCAGACTGTCTTAAGGTATTTAGAAACGGTGAATGACCCGATTGGCGGAGCAGTGTTTGTCGCGGGCTGGTTCAATTTAGAAAATATGGAAAGCGAGGAAGAGGAGAGTACAGCACGACCGTGGATCGAGACGCCCATTGATCTTGAAAAGGTGAAATCAGTACTGCCGAAATCAACGCTCATTATTTCTGACAATGACGATTACGGAGCGTTTGAAGAGAATAGGGAGAAGTTCAGCGGACTGGTGACCAAGGAAGTTGTGCTCCACGATGCGGGGCATATCACCGGCTTAGAGTACCCGGAGATTCTTTCAGAGGTGGTATCGCTGTAGTTTGATATAATTCCACACAAGTTTTACGCTCGCCTCACAGAGGGGTTCGCGCGGTTTCCCCACCTGTTCTATAATCACCCCGATATGGCTTCATTCAAGCAGACAGGGAGCATCAAGGCCTTCCAGGCATTCATCGCCACCGTCTACGCTCTGCCGGACGATCGGCTCTACTCCATCTGGGATTTGCTGTCGCAGGAACAGCGCTTCTCTATGCGGGCTCTGAAGGGGATACGCAAGCAGGATATACGGAAGGTGAAGCCCAATCTTCTCATCGCGCTCTCGTGGCTTATGGCTATCGCGAATCGTCTCCACATTGATGCCGAAGACGAGGTGTGGAGCCGCTTCCCGATGCGCTGTTCCTATTGCGGCAAGCTCCCGTGCGTCTGTAAGGCGAAGAAGGTACTCGCGAGGACGCGCTTCAAGAGAGACGACGCACGCCGACCGCGCAGCTTGCGCGCATTCCAGCAGATGTTTAATGCTATCTATCCTCCGGAGCACCGGACGCTCGCCGACGCGGGCGTGCATCTCGCCGAGGAGGTGGGGGAGGTGGCCGAAGCGGTGCACAACTTCCTCGGCCGGCACATAGAGAACCAGTTTGATGACATCAAAGTGGAAATCGCCGACCTTATGTCCTGCATCTTCGGCGTGGCCAACTCCGCAGGCATTGATATCACGAGAGAACTGGAGAAGATGTTCTCTCGCGGCTGCCATGTCTGCCACAAGGCGCCCTGCGCCTGCAATTTCTCCGAGGTGAGCCGACTGGAGACATAACTAGCCCCGAAATAGGGGTTCTTGACAGGATTTAGGCGGGAGTGTAGGGTATCCCAGTCGACCCGAGTGGGCCGATTTCGCTTTTTGGCCCTCCTTACGGGCTGGCCGATAGCGGAAATGCACATTCCATTCAACTTTCAGGAGGTTTACCCGCATGAACAGGCAACAACGCAGAGGCAACATCCGACTGGTCCCCGTTTCCATCAATGGCAAGCTGATCCAGGTCAACGCCGCCGCCATCGCCAAGGGCGACTGCACTCCGCACCACGGCCAGACCGCCGCGGGCGTCAAGGTGAACAGCGCGCGCTCCTACGACATCGGCGACTCCAGCATCGTCTGGGCGTCCGACGGCGCGCCGGCGACCTCGTTCCTGAAGACGGACCTCGAGGTGTTCGCCAAGCAAAAGCTCGAAGCCCTGGGGTTCCAGGTCACCAAGCCGCAGTAATTCGGCGCCGGGCACCGGCGGCGGGCAATCGTGCCCGTCGCAACCACAGCCAGCACCCCACGGGGCGCTGGCTGTTTCCTTTTCTCCAAGCACATGTGAAAGGCCGCGATTCTTACGAATCGCGGCCCGCTCATTTACCCCCTCATACTTCCGTACCCTTGACGGCGATGCACGGCAGTCCGGCCTCGTACTCCTTCGCATTCATCTTGAGGACGAAGCGCGTGTTCCACCCCCTCCATAAGATGCTGACCGTCGGAGTCGTCGCCTCCTTCTCTATCGAGACGATGATTCGGTCAATCGTGACAAAGGAGAGCGTCGTAGCCAACTGCTCGGCCACCATTCTCTCAGAGATGAAGTGAACAATTTTCCCCTCCGTGGAGTCGCTGGCGGCGAAGTAGTCGCCGCAGATCTTCCATGTTGCGTCGTCTTTTACTGCTGTCTTCAGCTCATCCTTGAAGGTGAGAAGTCGATATTCCATTGCTTCAGCACCCCTCACCGAACTCGGCAGGGTAATGGTGAACCAAAGCAGTAAACCGGTGATGAAGCATTTCATAGCCCCTCCCGTGGGTTGGTTAGACAGACCTGACTTCTCCCCGCACTCTATCCCTCGCACCCTCCTTGTCAAACCGGGGTTATAAACATTCTCACATTCTCAAGAATGTGAGAATGTTTTAGAATGAAGGGATGAAGACGGCGAAACAACTGGAGCGGCATCTGAAGGGGATAGCGAATCATCGGCGGGTAGAGATTCTCCGAACAATAGAGAAGTCCGAGGGAATTACGCTTGAGGATATTGCGGACCACCTGCAGTGCAACATCAAGACCATATCGGAACATACGCGGCGGCTCGTCCAGGCAGGGCTCGTGAATAAGAAATATCAGGGCAGGAGCGTGGCGCACTCGCTGTCGCCGTACGGCCGCCGGATTGTGAAGTTCATTGACGCGTTCTAACGGTGCGTTCTAGCGTCTG
>MFMD01000027.1:0-901 GCA_001781715.1 Candidatus Kaiserbacteria bacterium RIFCSPLOWO2_01_FULL_55_19
GGTGAGGAGACGGGAGGAGACATCGAGGGTGCCGGCAGAGACGGTGAGGGCGGTGGTGGAGGCGTTCGCACCGAGGGTCTTGGTGCCGGCAGCGAGGAACTCCACATTGTTGAAATCAGTTGTGGCGGTGTTCATCGTACCGGAGAGCGTGAGCGCGCCGGAGAAGTAGACGGTGCCTCCCCCGTCAGTGAAGGAGCCGCTGTTGGTGAAGGAGCCGGCAACCGTGAGGAGCGGAGGAGCGGCGAGCGTGACCGTAGAGCCGATGGTGAGCGCGGTGGTGGAGGCGTTAGAGGAGAGCGACTTCGTGCCGCTGCCGATGAACTCAACGGTAGCGAAGTCGTCGGTGGTGCCGGCAAGAGTACCGGAGAGGGTCTGCCCTGCTCCCGAGAAGTACACCGTGCCTCCGTTGTCGGTGAAGTCGCCACTGTTGGAGTAGTTGCCAGAGATGGAGAGGAGTGCGGGGGCGGAGAGGGTACTGCCACTAGTAATAGTGAGTGCCGTGGTTGAGGCGTTCGGCACAACCGTCGTCCCACCGCCGGCGATAACCACATTGTTCAGAGTATTTGAAGCACCGATCATCGTACCGGTATGGGTCTTCCCTGAGCCGGTGAGGTAGAGGGTGTTGCCGGTTGAAGTGAAGGTGCCGCCTTGGGTGAAGGTGCCACTCACCGAGAGCAGTGTCGGCGCCGTCACCGTACCCGTGGTGATAACAAAGTCGGTGGTGGAGGCGTTGTTTGAGAAGGAGCGGGAGGCGAGGAACTCCACAGTGCCTAGGGCAGAGGTGCCGATGAGGGTTCCTGCGATTGCGCCGGAGCCGTTGAAGTAGAGACGGGAGGAAGCGTTGGTGGTCAGCGTAGCGCTTTGGGTGAAGGCACCAGCGACGGTGAGGAGACGGGAGGAG
>MFMD01000027.1:912-2121 GCA_001781715.1 Candidatus Kaiserbacteria bacterium RIFCSPLOWO2_01_FULL_55_19
CCGAAGTGTTCATGGTGCCGGAGAGGGTTTGCGCCGTCGTGCTGGAGAAGTACACCTTCCCGCTATTGTCAGTGAACAAACCGCTGTTCGCATAGTTGCCGAAGATAGTCAGTAAGCTGGGCGCGGTGACCGTGCCGGCAGTGATAGTGAAGTCGGTGGTGGAGGCGTTATTCTGGAATGTCCACGCCCCTGTCCCGTTTGAACTATTGAACTGTACATGCGCGAAAGGAGAAGAGGTGGCGATGATCGATTTGCCGGTCGTCGTTGCGTTAAATACGGTGGTCGCTGTTTGGGTGAAGCGCGAGGTTGAGGAGGCGTAGAAATTGCCCGCCAAGGTCAGGGTATTCCCGTTCAGGGTGGCGATTGAGGTAGTTGCCGTGCCGTCTTGGCGAGCGCCACTTGAGAGGTGGAAGTCGCCGTCGGGAGAGGCGGCGGCGTTGCCGTGGAGCGTCACGGTTCCTCCGGGGACAAACTCTGACCCAGCGGCAATATGTAGTTCCTGTCCTTTATTCACCGAGAGATTGCTTGAGCCATCAACCTTAAACTGAATATCGGGGTCGTTATCGCCGTCGTAGAAACCAAGGTCTACATTTCTTGTGGTGGTCGCGGTGAATCCTTCGTGCTTGACGATGACGCGGTTCTGAAAGAGATTGAGACCGGTAATATTATTAGAGGTGCTTGATGCCTTCGTGAACGCAGATGCAAAGGTAGAACCGCCACCGATAAAACCAAGGAAGGGTTCTCCTGTGGCGGGTTGAGGAAGTCCGATGATGCGCCACACTCCTCCGCACCCGCTACAGGTCGTGGTAGAAAAGACCCCCGGTGTGCTCGTTCCGACCGCAAGCTTGATTGCAAGACCCGCGGTGGTGAGTGGTGTCACTCCTTCATCCGAATACAGCGTACCGGAGACTTTAATGGTGGGGGCGACGGGGGCGGCGGTTTGAAGCTCCGGATACTCGCACCCAGTGGAGCCGGCACATGTTGCAACATTCCCCGAGTCTTGGAATCGTCTGATGGCAGAAGCTTGGTCAACATCATACATTCTGAAGTAGTAGGTCGTGCTACCTGCGGCACCATTGGCCTCAATCGGAAATTCAAGCTCTCTCGTCGTAGAAGTGGCGTGGTCCATTGACGCTCCGGCGGCGGCGTCTTTGGAGAGATTCCACCAGCCCGTACCCGTAGAGCCGGTCAGCACATTCCCCGCGGTTG
>MFMD01000027.1:2148-6562 GCA_001781715.1 Candidatus Kaiserbacteria bacterium RIFCSPLOWO2_01_FULL_55_19
CGCCGTTGCAGTCAACATACCGCCAGATACCTGCTCCAGCTGCATTATCAACATCAGTCCAGCTCGCTGTTTCCGTATACGGATTTGTTGTGGTGTACTGCAGTTTCTTCCGCGCATCGGTCTGCCCTTGTCCCCCAGTCTCCACCACATTAAAACGAAGACGCGCTGTGCCCGCTGAAGCATCAAAGCTGGTGGTGGTCGCATTTTCTGCCGCGAGCGCAACCGTAGGTGTATCGGCAGTGTCCGTGCCGTCATACCACCGCCAGTTGCGCGACCAGGCCGAATAGCGAAGATAAGCAAATACTGCCGGCATAGCTGAACATCCGGTGGAGATATTGTCGGCCGAACAGATGGATGCCGCCGCGTCCAGCACGCCGGAATCACCTGACTCCCAAGCACTACCATTCCAATGTTGCAAGAAGATATTATTGTCAATATCGCTCTGTATATACATGATGTTGTTGGAGTTTGGCGAAGTGGCAAGACGGTTGAACTGTGCATCGTCGGTTCCGCCAGTCGTTGTGACGGCCGTAATTACGGTCCCCTGAGTGCATCCGGAGCCGTTACAGGTAAAACGGGTGTATTCACCGGTGTCGCCCGCGCCGGCGTTTTGCGCAACCACGATAAAGGTCGAACCGGTATTTTCCCACATAAGGTCGGTGTAGGCGGGACCCGCTGTTGTGCCGTTTGCACCCTCCAAAGTGGCTTCGCCGATCGTCGCCGTAATGTCGGTCCAGCCAGCCGTAGTGCCATCTGCTTTCCATACGCCAGCAGACAGGTCGGCGGCGGAATCGTTGGTGACGACCGCGAGTCTGTCTGAAACCGGGTCCGCCTCAAGATTGAGCCAGATGACCGCTGACCCGTTGGTACTGGTATTAAATGCATCCGCCTCGGCGTCCCACGATCCCGAGCCTGATACGAGGCGCCTATACTTCACTTCTACGGTCGCCGCAGTCGCATAGGCAATAACGGCATCGCCGGTCGTGCTTTCCCAATCCAAGTCAAAAATGGCGCCTTGGTTGAGTCCTTGCGTTGAGCCATTCGTCGTATCCGTCACGACAACTCCGTCGGTCCATGCAGAACCCGTCCAGCGATACGCCTCTACCTCCATCACGCCCCCCACATCAATCCCGACGCCCATTAAGATTTCATTGGATCCTCCCTTCGGCTTGAGCGAGACGAAGGTCGGCCGACCGTTGGAAGTGAGGGCAATTTCATTGCTTGCTCCCGGAGAGCCAGGAGTGGCATTCGGCGACCACGCCGTACCGTTCCATAACGCATAGTAAAGTTTCTGATTTGTCGTATCGGCGTAGACAACCATCGCCCGTCCGGAGAGCCTTTCGTACCCTATATCAAATGATCGCGTACAGTCCGCCTCGACATTTTCACACGTCATGGCCGGACCAGTGCCGGTATTACTCCACGCGAGGGAATAGTCAGTATTAACATCAAATCCGTTGATGCCTTGAATTACTTTCAGCTGTCCGTCGGCCGTAAGAGCTCCGACCATAATCTCGTCGCGAGTAACCGCCGGTTTCGCCACAATAAAGCGGATGAGACTGGCACTACCTCCGTGAGAAAAAGTCTGTGCACTCCCAAAGCCGAAGTCGTAGGTGTTTGTACGGAAGTTCAGTACGCTATTTGTCCCGTTGCCGTAATAAAACCGTCCTACCGGCTGGACCAGAGCGCTCGCCTGTCGCGGCAGTACGCCAAGAGAACTCGCTACAATCAACGACAACAAGAGGATGTTCAGGAGCTTTTTCATAAATTATGGTGTGATTGGTTCGGTAGTCGTGGTTTCTGTTGGTGCCGGCTCACTCGTGGTTTCTGTTATGACGGGTGCTGGCGGCTCACTTACCGTTTCTGCAGGTGGCACAGCATCAGACGAAACAGGTGGCTCGTCTGATGTTGGCGCTGACTCGCTTGGTGCACTTTCGGTTGGCGTTGTCTCCTCGGGTGGCGGAGGTGCGGTGTCCGCCGGTACCGCAGTATCTGTTGGAGGAGTTGACGGCGCGGGAGCTGGTGCGACAGCGGCACATTTCCCGGGCACCGTCATAACGGAACCGCCCGAGATATAGAGACAGTACGGCTTCTTACTGCTCAAGTCGTAGAGCGTCATACCGACCGGAGCTTCTGGAGTTCCGACTTCAAGTGATTCTTCCGCAACTATATTCTTGGCCTGTATCGTTTCTGCCTGCACATTCCCTTCAGCGTCTATGTACCACTTCCCCGACGAGTCGGTGCTGTAGAGAGCGGTTGGGGCGTGCGCCTTACGCAAGCTGATGAACATAAGGATCTTCCCTACCTTGACCGGATTACCACGGGCGACCACAGACGACGCCGAGTAATTTTCGGGAGGCACCGCGACCTTCTCTTGCGTGCAGGTCTCTATATATGAGTCAGAGGATGAACCAGAAGATATTTCTCCCCCTTCTATCGCGCTTCCTCCCCCAGCCTTGCTATCATTGTGAACCAAGGTCTTCGTACACACGGGAGTACCCGTGGCAACCATAATCGTCTCGGTCTCCACAACGCCTTGAGACAGGTATTCTCCGGTGCCGTCAAAGTCCTCAAGCGCGATGCCCACAATGGTATTACCGGTCGTTGTGCCGTATCTCATACCGGTACCCCCAATATCCGAGAGCGTTATCTCGTCTCCGATACGAATCGCCCCGTTCTCCGTAGAGACCTTCACGGGGATACGGCCGATGAGACCGACTGGATACCGCGATGTGCCTTCGGGCGTCGGCAGTTCGGCACCGAGCTCAAGACCCGGCTTCGTGGACACCGCGCCAAGGGCGGCGATAGTGGTGGTCGTGGCCTTCGCCACGCGCGCGCCGCCGAGGGCGTATACGATGTCGCCCGTTTCAAGCGCTTCGCTTGAGTAGTAGTACTCCGCTATGTCGTTGGTGTGGCCGGTCAAGAAGTTCACTGCCGCCACGGCGCCGGTGGTGGTACCGGTACAACTGCCGTCGTCATCAACACAGATGCTCCCGAATGGGATAAGGAGACCGGCGGCATTTATCGTTTGCCCGGACTGCCCTATGGTCGTCGTACCGAACGCGCTCACTCTAAACTGGGAGGCGCCACCTTGTTGCAGGTCAATGAAGTTGCCGGTGAATGAACCGCTGCCGGCGGCGAAGTTCATCAGGAGGCCGGTACCGGTAAATGCCGAAGAGTTTTGATAGAACTGCGCCATATTCTGGGCGGTGGCGGCGATGTTGGTGCTGTACAGACGCAGTGCGTCGCCCTGCGTCGTGCCGGTTATTTCGCCATAGATCGCCGCCGGTGTTGAGGTCCCGCCCGCAAGACCGGTCGTAAGACCCTGAATGCCGAAGGTGTGGCCGGTAGAGCGCAGACCGGTGTTCACGCCGTAGGTGTTGTTGCCGCCACTTGCGGTGATGTCCAAGCCGCGGACAAGATTTGAGATACCACTGCTATCAACGACTCGGATTATCTGCGCGATGGCCGTATTCGTCGCATTTGCTCCAGAAGGACTGTTCAGCACGACCAGACGATTACCAACTTGAAGTGTGTTGTCAGTCGTCGGATTAAAGGTATACATCTCGTGAACACCGGCAACAGCGGTTGCGGAACCAGACGCCGCCATAGAAGCATCTATGATAAGTCGCGCGCGTGATAGAGCCGTTGTCGTTCCTACACCAATGAAACCGTCTTGATTCACGCCGCCTATATACAGAGATGGCGTTGAGCTCCCTTGATTGGCGACCACAAATCCGGGGTTGGTTGTATCCAACTCAATGGATAATCTGCCCCACGGCGAAGTGGAGGCGATACCGACATTCCCGCTTGTGGCAGAGAAGATCGTTGAGGTGCCGACAAGCGCGCCGGTAGCACTGAAGTATGCAGTCTGCCCTACCGTGCCTGCAAAAAGAGATGAGGTGGCGACTTCGGCTGCGTTCGCGGTGGCTCCGGTGATATTGCCCCAGAGTCGGTTCGCAGAAATTTGTGGGAGTTGAGAGAGAGTGAGTGCGTTGGTACCGATAGAGAATGAGTCGGTACCTGCGGCAAAGCTACAGGTGATACCGGAAGAGCAGGAAGCGGTGGTAGTGGCGACATACTGGAGTGTGCCGTTTAATCCGGCGAGTACCATTCCATTCTGTACCGCGCCATAAAGGGTGGAGGTGGCTTGCATTGAAGGGATACCCGTCACTGGCGAACCGAGGACACCTGCGTTTTGTGAGCCAAACGCAGTGACATTGCTTCCGGAAGAGGTGACAGCACCCGAGAGGTCGGCGTTTGTAGTGACGGTGGCGGCATTCCCCCCGATGTTGAGCGAAGAGGTGGCGACTTCAAGCAAGGCGGTGCCGGCAGCGTTGGTATAGAGCATGCGGGAGCCGGTGATGGAGGAGAGGCCAGTGCCGCCGTTGGCTAGAGCGACAATGCCGGTGAT
>MFMD01000028.1:0-5025 GCA_001781715.1 Candidatus Kaiserbacteria bacterium RIFCSPLOWO2_01_FULL_55_19
GAGGAGATGGATGCGCTCGCGCTCACCGACAGCGGGAATATGCACGGGGCTATCGAGTTTTATAAGGAGGCGACAAAAGCGGGTATAAAACCCATTCTCGGTGTTGACGCCTATCTCGCGACCCGTTCGCGTCGTGAGCCCGACCAAGGCACTGATGGGAAGCGTTCGCACATCGTCCTGCTCGCAGAAAATAACGAGGGTTATAAAAATCTCCTCGCACTTGTGACAAAATCTTGGACCGAGGGGTTCAATGAGCGGCCGCGTATGGACAAAGAGCTGTTGCGTATACATCACACGGGCATCATCGCGATTATTCCCTCTTTTGCCGGAGAGGTTGCGCAGCAGTTGCGCGCGGGTGACGCCAATGGCGCCGCGGCTGCACTTGCAGAGTTCAAAGCCATCTTCGGAGCCGATAATGTGTTCCTTGAGATAACGCACCATCCGAAGGTTGGCGGGCATGAGGCGCTGATGAAAAAGATTATTGCGCTTGCACGCGGGAGCGGCACGCCGCTTGTCGCGCAGAACGATGTGTACTACCTAGAACCGGAGGACCGCGAAGCAACGGAGATTATGCGCCGCATCGGGCACGGCGGACGCGGCAAGAACGAGGACGAGGACTTCTCGTTTATAAGCGAGAAGGTCGCGCAAAAGTTCTTCAGCCATATTCCCGAGGCAATCGACAATTCACGCAAGATTGCCGACCGCTGCAATCTTAGCTTCGAGCTCGGCAAGTGGACCTTCCCCATCGTGCCCGTCTCGCAAGGATTCTCCAACCACGACGAAGAACTGCGGGTGAAAGCGTATGCCGGTATTCCTACACGCGGTCTGGAGAAGACGAAAGAGGTTCTTGACCGTATTGAGTATGAATTGGAGATTATTATCGACAAAGGATTTGCGGTGTATTACCTCATCGTCGCCGACCTTCTTCGCTTTGCCAGAAGCGCCGGCATTCTCACGACGACGCGGGGCTCGGCGGCGGGTTCGCTTGTCGCATATCTGGTCGGTATTACTACTGTGAATCCGCTTTTCTATAAACTCCCTTTTGAGCGATTCCTCAATCCGGAACGCCCGAAGGCGCCCGACATTGATATGGACATGGCCGACAATCGCCGCGACGAGATGATTGCGTACACCAAGCAGAAATACGGCGAAGACCATGTCGCGCAGATTGGCACCTTCGGTACGATGATGGCGCGCGCGGCGGTGCGCGATGTCTCACGGGCGCTCGGCCACTCCTACACTACGGGCGACCGCATCGCAAAGCTCATCCCGATGGGCTCCCAGGGATTCCCGATGACGATTGACCATGCGCTTGAGCTCGAACCCGATCTAAAAGCGCTGTATGACGAAGACGAAGATACGCGGGAGATTGTTGACCTCGCAAAACGCATTGAGGGGTGCGTGCGACATGTCGGCGTTCACGCGGCGGGCGTCGTCGTCGCACCGACGCCGCTCATAGAATGGGCTCCGGTTCAGCCCGACCCGAAGGGAACCGGGAAACTCATCACGCAGTACGATATGTACTCCATTACGGACGAGTACGGCGGCGTCGGGCTCCTGAAGTTTGACTTCCTCGGCATCAAAAACCTCGCTATTCTCGCCGACGTAGTCGCGCGCGTCCGACAAACGCGCGGTATCGCAATCGATATTGAGAATGTGCCCATTGATGACACGAAGACCTATCAAATGCTCGCGCGCGGCGAGACCGAGGGGACATTCCAGTTAAACGGTTCCGGTATGACGCGCTGGCTGAAAGAGCTCCAGCCGACGAGCATCCACGATATTAATGCCATGGTCGCCCTCTATCGACCAGGACCGATGGAGACCATTCCTCAGTATGTTGAGCGCAAGCACAATCCGAAGCTCATTCGCTTCGTGGACCCGCGAATGAAGGACTATCTGGACTTCTCGTACGGTCTCTTGGTCTATCAAGACGATGTTCTCCTGACTGCCATTACGCTTGCTGGCTACTCGTGGCTTGAGGCAGACGCGCTTCGCAAAGCGATGGGAAAGAAGATTCCTAAGGTTATGCAGGCCGAAAAGGCGAAGCTGTTGAAGGGATTTGTGGAATACGGGAAGCTCACCAAGAGTACGGCGGAGAAGCTCTGGTCGCTTATTGAGCCCTTTGCCGCATACGGCTTCAACAAGGCCCACGCCGCGAGCTATGGGAAGGTCGCGTACCAAACGGCGTATATGAAAGCAAATTACCCGGTAGAGTATCTCGCCGCCGTTCTCACCGCCGATTCGGGCGATACAGAATCGGTTGCGATATTTGTCGCTGAAGCAAAGCGGATGGGTATCGCCGTACTCCCG
Source organism: Candidatus Kaiserbacteria bacterium RIFCSPLOWO2_01_FULL_55_19 (assembly GCA_001781715.1). GTDB lineage: Bacteria > Patescibacteriota > Minisyncoccia > Phycocordibacterales > Phycocordibacteraceae > C7867-001. The sequence goes on from MFMD01000028.1 coordinate 2,314, forward strand.
CCGGACATAAACGAGAGTGGAAGCGACTTCACCGTTGTCGGAGAAGAGAAAGATGCGATACGCTTCGGCCTCTCCTCCATCAAGAACTTCGGCGACGGTATTTCCAAGGCAATTATCGCGGAGCGGGAAGCACACGGTCCGTTCACTACCCTTTCTGATTTCCTCTCGCGCGTCGGCTCAAAGAACCTGAACCGGAAATCGCTTGAGTCCTTGATCAAATGCGGCGCACTTGATTCGCTGATGTCGTTAGACAATGGGCGCGGCACCTTGCTGGGAAATATTGAGACGCTACTCGCCTTCCATAGAGAAGCGACAGCAAGCGCGCCGCAAGAATCTCTCTTTGGCGCGCTCACCGCGCCCCCCACTCTTGTTCTCCCCGCGGGGAAACCAGTTTCCCTTCTGGATAAGCTCACGTGGGAAAAGGAGTTGCTCGGTATTTATGTGAGCGGTCATCCGCTTGATGCGCACGAAGCTATTGTCAAGAAAGCGATGCTCTCTATTAAGAAGATTAAGGAAGAGCCCCAACCGGGAATGCTTCTCATACTGCCGGTGCTCGTTTCAGTCGTGCGCGCCGTGCTTACTAAGAGCGGTGAGAAGATGCTGTTCCTTACCATAGAAGATGCAACCGACTCCATCGAGGCCGTCGTGTTCCCGAAATTACTGAAAGAGCATGCGGGTATCATCACGCCCGGCACCTGCCTCTTGGTGAAGGGTAAGATCTCGGTAAGAAACGGCGAGGCCTCGCTCGCGATAGAAGAGCTCAAGCCGCTCTAAAGATATGCTATATTCTGGATACTATGGATGCTTCGACAGATAAAGAACGGGACCACAAGAAGCTCGGCAAAGAGCTGGACCTCTTTACCTTCTCCGAGCTTGTCGGCTCCGGTCTCCCGCTCTGGACGCCGAAAGGGACAATTTTGAGGGACCTCCTTGACGATTTTGTCTGGGAAATGCGATCCAGGTACGGATATGAGAAGGTGGAGATCCCGCACATTACAAAACGAGAGCTGTATGAAAAAAGCGGTCATTGGGATAAGTTCAAAGAAGATCTCTTCCGCATCACAACGCGCGAAGGAGATGAGTTTGCGCTGAAACCGATGAACTGCCCGCACCACACACAGATCTATGCGCGCAAGCCGTGGAGCTACCGTGAACTCCCCCAGCGCTATGCCAACACGACGATGTGCTACCGCGACGAGCAGTCAGGCGAGTTGAACGGCCTCTCGCGCGTCCGCGCCTTCACTCAGGATGACGCCCACTGCTTCTGCCGTGAGTCGCAGGTGAAAGAGGAGTTTATGAAGATTTGGAATATCGTCGATGAGTTCTACAGCACGTTCGGATTCAAGCCGAAGAAGATACGCCTCTCCTTCCATGACCCAAAGCATCCGGATAAGTATCTCGGCGATAAGAATCGCTGGAAGATAGCGGAGGATATTTTAAACAGTATCGCAAAGGGAAAGGATGTGGAGACCATTGACGGTGCCGGCGAAGCTGCGTTCTACGGTCCGAAGCTCGACTTCATGGCCGAGGATGCACACGGTCGCCTCTGGCAAGTCGCGACCATCCAGCTCGATATGAACATGCCAGAACGCTTTGATCTCACTTGTATCAACGAAAAAGGAGAGAAGGAGCGTATCGTGATGATCCACGCCGCTATTATGGGCTCCATAGAGCGCTTCCTCTCGGTACTCATTGAGCATTTACAGGGTGCTTTCCCGCTCTGGCTCTCGCCCGTGCAGGCACGCGTGCTATCAGTATCGGAGAAGCATACGGCGTACGCCCATGAAGTTGAGAAGGAACTCAAGGCAGCGGGTATTCGCGCTGATAGCGATGACGCGAATGAATCGCTCGGTAAGAAGATACGCAATGCCAAGACAGAAAAAATCCCCTACCTGCTCGTCGTTGGAGACGCAGAAGTGGAGGCGAAGACGGTATCAGTTGATAGCCGCGATCACGGTAAGCTTGATTCCCTCTCTATTGGAGACTTCATCGCTCGTGCACACGAGGAGATTAAGCGCCGAGGGTAGTGAGCGCACGGGAAAGGGCAAGCTTAGCGCCCGTAACGCCCTCTGAATAACTCGTGTCAATCGCGGTGGCGAGCGCCGCAACAAGCTTCTCGAGTGTTGGGGTGGTAAGGCGCGCGGTAAGGCGCGCGATATCAGCGTCACAAGGGGTGCCATCAACGCGGGCGCGATAGACATCATCAAGGGAACAGACGACATCTGTGACAAGCTGTTCCGGCGCACCGCCGCCGCGCACCTGCTGGCGGAGCCCTGCGAAGACGGCGGCACGGTCGCCCTCAAGAAGAGCGGCGACGAAGCCGCGCGTACTGATTGGAATCACAGTAACCTTGTCAGGTGTCGTGATGGTCTCAACATTCTCGTATATTGGCTCCACATTCGTGTAGATCGGCTCAACGAAAGGAATTTCCTCCTTCTGCTGCAGCGGCGCTGGGGTAGCGCGGTGGCGTGAGAGACCCTTCACAATATCCTCAATTGACAGCACGCCGTCGCGCGCAAAGGACTTAAAGCCGTGATAGGAGGAATTCCCCCGCGGGGCTTCGTTCTGAATAGGTTCGTGCCGCGCCGGCTTCGCTACCGGCAGTGGAGCAGATGGCGCCGCGTGTACAGCCCGTGAGAGCACAAGTTCGTCCTGTGCGGTATTAAGAAGCGTTGCTATGCGGGTGGCAAAATCGCGCACGCGCTGATTCAC
>MFMD01000028.1:5045-5585 GCA_001781715.1 Candidatus Kaiserbacteria bacterium RIFCSPLOWO2_01_FULL_55_19
GTACGAAATAAGTTGCGGCGAGTGCAAGACCGATGAGTACGAGCCAATACGCCAGCATGCCGACTGGTCCGAGTTCAAGACCCGTGTAAGGAATCTGCGAGAGATAGAGGTAGGCGAGCGGCTGTGTGCCAGCGCGCAAGAGTGCGGCAAGAGTGATGGTCGGCAGAGGTGCACCGCCTCCACCACTTCCACCACCGCCGCCACCCCCACCGCCACCTCCGCCCGTGCCGCCGCCGAATGTGCACGACCCGTCATCTACGGTCGCCAGTGGGTTGTAGTTAGTGGCCGCTGGGTTGGTGCAGCCAAGGACGGCACCAGGCGGGAAGGTACATGAACCGTCATCCACGGTTGCCGCCGGATTGTAGTTGGTGGCCGCTGGGTTGGTACAACCGGGGATTGGTGTAACCAACGTTGAGACAATGGGGTATGTGCACGAGCCATCGTCCACCATCGCAAGAGGATTGAAATTCGTCGCCGTAGAATCAATACAGCCCGCTATGACAAGCGGAATAATGAGTGGCGGAAGTGGGGGTAGCGGCG
>MFMD01000029.1:0-8346 GCA_001781715.1 Candidatus Kaiserbacteria bacterium RIFCSPLOWO2_01_FULL_55_19
ATTTATCTGGGCCTGCCATTACTGACAAGCTCGAGCGGCACCCCGCCAATGCTCCGCATTGGAAGCACGAAGCACCAAATACGAAGTACCAAATTTGGAATTTCGATATTCGGATTTCGGATTTCCAGTGCGAAGCACTGGCAGTACGGCCTTGCATGCGGGTAAGGATTTGTTCGTTGCACCCCTGCCTCTCGACAGGATTCTCCCCGAAGGGAGCCTCGAGCTTTCGCTTCTTGGCGTCACTGTGGTCACCTCTATCCTCGCGGACGACGGGCGTTACCCGCTACCTATTTCCGTCACACTTATGCAGTATGACGGGGCATGTTCGGACTTTCCTCCCGTCACACTTCTGCAGTGTGGCGAGCGATCGCCTAACCCAGTCTGTGCACTACTATACCATATTTTAGAATGCGCAGTGGCATCTTAGGATATGCCGGAATCAGCGGAATATCGGCGTGCCTCTTGTAGCATCTTCTGTAGCGGAACCGTATGCGCTACAGAAAGTATCTGTGCGTCTAAAATAGGGATGTTTGGCGTACGGGTGCCGATATGGGCGCCAAGGCTTGAATAGGGGTATGCCGTTAAATGCTCTTCCAAGAACTGGGGGTCCACTACATGGTTGGTCTTCCATTCGGGCTCATAGAACACCGCCGGACGAGCGTGCACATAGTTGATAAGGTTCTGGACGAAACGGTCAGAGGACGCATGGCGGGACCGGAAGGGTTTAAGGAAGAGGTTACCCGTCCGTTTATACCGCGAGTTGAAATAGAGCGTGTATGCCGTCCCTAGCTTGCGCATAAATGCCGTAATGCCGCCTTCCGAGACCTCATTCAATACGAGGTTAAAGTTGTTCGGCATCAGACAGAATGCGCCAATAGCAACAAGCTTCTTACCCCGAGGAATAGTCAGAACCTCTTCAAAGGTGCGTATGCCGATATCGTCGCGTCGCAGTGGCGACTCATCGTTTGCCAAGTATAGGAGTTCGAGGAAACGAGAATAATCTTGAGAGTCCTCAAAGGTGGTGCGTTCCTCAATACCTCGATTATAGCAATGATACCACTCACCAACTCTAAACGGGGTATCCCTCTTCGTCATATCCAAAGTATAAGGTGTCACCTTACGGAGTCAAGTAAATAGGAAATATTGTAAGGTGACACCTCGCGATTATCTGTGGATAAGCGCATTATGATGAGACACGACAGAGTACACTGGAGGTTATTAACACCACGTACATAATCACCTACATTCGCTATGCCCCCGCAATCAGCAGTCACACCTCGCCGCCGTTCTCTTGACACTATTAGTATCTGGGCGCTTTTTGCTACGCTCGTCGTGGCTGTGTTCATGTTCATTCCATCTATCTCGGTTGCACTGATGACAACCAAGACATTTGTACTTGCCGCTGGCGCAATTATCACGCTCGCGCTCTATATTCTCGCGCGCCTTGGACGCGGCAATGTCATCTTCCCATCAACGATGCTTATTGGCGCACTCTGGTTGCCCGTTATCGCGTATGCGCTCTCGGCAGCGCTTTCAGGCACTCTCTTTGCCAATGCACTCTGGGGTACTGCGCTTGAGCCGGACACGCTTGGCTTCATGTTGGTGGCGGCGGTTCTCGGGACACTCGCGATACTCGTCCTTCGGCGTCCTGAACACTACGGCTCGTTTCTGCGCGCGAGCGCGTATGCGTTCGGTCTCGTTGTTGTCCTTCAGGTGGTGGTGGTTGTTGTCGGGCAATTTGCTCCGGATATCATTTCGCCTGCGTTCTCGATTGTCGGCTCATTTAACGACCTTGCGTTTCTGTCCGGTCTTGGCGTTATCAGTATCCTTATCACACTTCGCTTTCTTGAGCTCTCGGAGCGTACGCACCGCCTGCTCCTTGTAAGCGGTGTTGCGGCACTTTTCCTCCTTGCAATTGCGAACGCATCCCTCGTGTGGATACTCCTTGCTCTCGTATCGCTCGGACTCTTCGTGGAATCAGTGATGCGGCGCGGAGGAAGAGCGGGTGATACGGACCTTGATGAAGCGGTTGTTATGAGTGAATTGCCAACCGAATCGGACGAAGGGAGTCATTCTCTCGTCCTGCCACTCGCGGTGCTCGCCGTGTCCCTCTTCTTCCTTCTTGGCGGGACGCTTGGCGGTGCGCTTGCAAATGCACTTGATATAAACGTCCTGAACGTCCGTCCGTCATGGCAGTCAACATTCTCGATCGTCGAGAAGGGCTACAGCACATCGCCCATCTTCGGTTCCGGCCCCAACACCTTCGGTGTTGAGTGGCTCAAATATCGCGATGCGTCCCTCAACTCCACCGTTTTCTGGAACATTGACTTCTCTTCCGGCATCGGCTTCATCCCGACTTCGTTTGTAACGACTGGTGGCGTGGGTGCACTCGCATGGATAGCATTCCTCGGTCTCTTCATCGTGGTTGGCTTACGAATGCTCATCCGCCGTGCGCCGCAGGACGCGTTTGTCCGCTATGTTGCCATCGTTTCGTTTATCGGGACGGTATACCTCTTCACGGTTGCGCTCTTTGACCTGCCGAACACCGTGATTCTCGCGCTCGCCTTCGTTTTCACGGGACTCTTCATTTCCACGACGCGTTTTGCGCTCGGCGGAGAGCAACGGGGCGTTATCTTCTCGAGAAGTCCGCGACTTGGTTTCGTTATCGTGTTCTCGCTCACGATTCTCTTGCTCGCGTCGGTCGTTGCCGCCTACACGGTTGTCGGGCGTTACATCGCCGCAACAGCACTCGCATCTGCAACGACGGCATTCTCTGCGAACGACCTCGACAAAGCTGACCAGTCAGTACAGAGCGCGATTTCCTTCGCCCCCTCGACAGCTGCTTATCAGGTTCAGGCGGCTATCGCGAATGCGCGACTCAACCAGATAGCGGTCTCTATTACCTTGGACAGGACCACGGCGCAGAGGGAATATCAGGCGGCCCTCTCCTCCGGTATTAATGCCGCACTGACTGCAACGAATCTTGACCCTTCAAGCTATCAGAGCTGGATCGCTCTCGGGAATCTCTATGCGCAGGCGGTACCGCTCGGTGTTGCCGGCGCCTACGATAGTGCGAAAACTGCCTACAACAAGGCACGGGACTTGAGTCCGACGAATCCACAAATCTTGTACACCCTTGCTCAGCTTAATATCGCGAATAAGGATACGAAGGCCGCACAGGTTGACCTGAAGGCCGCTATCGCGCTGAAGCAGGATTACACGGACGCCATATTCCTCCTCTCGCAACTGGAAGTGCAGGACGGCAATGTGAAGGATGCTCTGGCCAGCGCGCTTGCCGCCGCCTACTTCACGCCGAATAACCCGAGCATTCTCTTCCAGGTCGGCATCCTCTACGCGGCACAAAACGACCTCACGAATGCAGAGGCGGCGCTTTCAGCTGCCGTCGCGGCGAATCCGCAATTCGCTAATGCGCGCTACTTCCTCTCTGCGATTTACGCAAAGCGGGGTGATATGACGAACGCGCTCGCTCAGATGCAGGCGATCTCGGATATGTCCGCCGACAATGCCGCTGCTGTCACTACGCAGCTTGCATCGCTCAAGGCAGGGAAGAATCCGTTCCCCGCAAACCTTCTCTCCGCGTCTCCGGCACCCGTGAAATAATAGACGGAAAGAGTATACTAGAGCGATGGTTCGAGGAATATTCGATCGCATCGCGGCACCCGTACGCGGCCTGCATCAGGCCGCGTACTTGCTTGCCGCCCTCACGCTTGCGTCTCAGCTGCTCGCGCTCCTGCGCGACCGTGCCTTCGCACACACCTTCGGCGCGGGAGAGGTACTCGACCTCTATTATGCGGCATTTCGCGTCCCCGACCTTGTCTTCGCGCTTGTTGCGTCACTCGTGAGCGCGTATGTCATCATCCCGCGCATTACGGGGATGGATAGGGATGCGACGCGCCGTCTGCTCTCCGAATCGGCGTCGTTTCTCTTCGGTCTCGGCGGGATTATTTGCGTCGTGCTTGCAATCGGTATGCCACAGTTCCTCGCGTTCCTCTATCCCGATTTGAGCGCAACCGCGTACCAGAGCGAGTTCGTGTTGCTTGCGCGCATCTTGCTTCTCCAGCCCATTCTGCTCGGCCTCTCGGGGATTATAGGGAGCGTGACGCAGGTGCATCGGCGCTTTATGCTCTTCGCTATCTCTCCCGTGCTCTATAATCTCGGCATTATCTTCGGCACCTTTGTTCTCTATCCTTTGTGGGGTCTCCCGGGTATTGGTATCGGCGTTGTGATCGGCGCCACTCTGTACCTCTTCGTGAATATCCCCGTGGTACTTGAGGCGGGGGTGATGCCGCGTCTGTGCATCCCGAGCACCAAGATTGTTATGGATATTGTGCGGGACTCTATCCCGCGCTCGCTCGCGCTTGGTATGGGCTCGGTAACGGCGCTTGTGCTCACCGCACTTGCCTCACGAGTGGGTACGGGTTCCGTTTCCGTCTTCACCTTCGCGAGCAATCTTGAGGCAGTCCCTCTCGCGCTCATCGGCTCCTCCTACGCGGTTGCAGCGTTCCCTGCGCTCTCTGAGGCCTCGCCTCTCGCGCGGCGCGCCGAGTTCACCAGTATCCTCTCATCAAGCGCGCGGCACATTATCCTCTGGTCAGTTACTGCGCTTGGTCTCATCGTTGTACTCCGCGCGCACCTGGTCCGCGTCATTCTCGGCACGGGCGCCTTTGATTGGAATGCAACACGGCTCACCGCCGCGCTTCTCGCTATTTTTGCCGTTGGTCTCGTTGCGCAAGGGCTCGTGCTCTTGTTCTCGCGCGCTCTCTATGCCGTCCAGCAGTCGTGGCGGCCGTTTATCTACCAAGTTGCCGGCGCTGTCCTCACCGTGGTTCTCGCCCTCGTATTTCTCGCCTTGCCGGCACAGGGGATACCGGCGTCCCTCGCTAGTTTCTTAAAAGTTGGGGATGTCGCCGGTGCCACCATTCTCCTTGTCGCCCTTGCGGCAACCATAGGACAGCTCTGTCTCGCGGCTCTTTCTCTCGCTGCCCTCCGGGATGTTTCTCCCGGATTAGTGAAGACCCTGGTGCGACCGCTTGTAGACGGCTCGCTTGCCGCACTGGTGGGCGGCGCAGCCGCCTACGCGACACTCTCATTTGAAGGCACTATCGCGCCTCTAACCTCGCTTCTCGCGGTGTTCACCGAAGGGCTCATTGCGGGTATTGTCGGTCTTATTGCCGCGGCGTTTACGCTCTCTGTCGTTGAGAATGAAGAATTCCGGATTGTACGGAATGCGCTCTCCAAGCTGATACAGAAGGGGCAACCGACGGCGCTTGTGCCCTCTGCGGAAGAACCGTTTCAACCGTGAACCCCGTTAGAGAAACCAGAACGAATAGACACAATAATTTGTACTATGGACAACTCTCGTAACAATTTCTCTAACGGAGTGAACCAAAACCATATTCGCAATTTTTCTATTATTGCCCATGTTGACCATGGCAAATCGACGCTGGCCGACCGTCTGCTTGAACGCACAGGAACGATCCCTGAGCGCATGATGCGCGACCAAGTCCTTGACCGTATGGACCTGGAGCGCGAGCGCGGCATCACGATTAAGATGCAACCCGTCCGCATGGTGTGGCGGCAACCCCATACGGAAGCATCAAGCACCAAGCACGAAGCACGAAAAGATGCCGGTTTCGGATTTGGTGCTTCGAATTTCGAATTTCAAGATTCAGAATATATTCTGAACTTGATAGATACTCCCGGGCACATCGATTTCTCCTATGAAGTATCACGCGCGCTTCACGCGGTTGAGGGAGTACTCCTCCTCGTTGATGGAACGCAGGGGGTGCAGGCGCAAACCCTCACAACGCTCGCGATGGCCGAGGCGCAGGGGTGTACGATTATCCCCATCGTTTCTAAAATAGACTCGCCGGCCGCGCGCGTGAACGAGGTAAAAGCCGAGCTTGCGAAATTGGTACATATGCCAGCGGACGCGGTGCTCACTGTGTCAGGGAAGACTGGTGCGGGCGTGAGTGAGCTGCTTGAAGCGATTGTGAAGAAGATACCTCCTCCGCGCACCACCTCTGGAAGGTCTGACCTTCCAGAGGTGGAAGGTCAGACCTTCCAGACAAGTGAACCGCGCGGGCTTATTTTTGACTTCTCCTATTCTACGCATCGCGGGGTTGCGGTGTATTTGCGCGTGTTTGACGGGACCTTTAAGAAGGGACAATCGCTAACCTTCCGTGCGGCAGGGAAGGAGTTTGTCGCGCTTGAGACGGGCATCTTCACCCCCGGCGAGACACCGGCAGACTCTATTTCTGCGGGCGAGATAGGGTACATCGTAACCGGCATAAAGGAGCCGGGCGTGGTTGCGGTAGGCGACACGATAGGGCTCCTTAAGGGCTCCCTGCCCGCACTTCCAGGCTATGAGCGGGTGCGGCCAGTGGTCTGGGCGTCGGTCTACCCCGAGAGTCAAGATGACCTCCCGTTTCTACGGAAATCGCTCGCGCAGCTGCGGCTCTCGGACTCCTCACTCTCCTTTGAAGAGGAATCCTCGGGTGTGCTCGGGAGGGGATTCCGCTGTGGCTTCCTCGGGCTTCTCCATCTTGAAATAATTACGGAGCGCCTCCGGCGCGAATTCAGCCTCGCGCTCATCGTTACTATCCCAACAATCTCATACATCGTCACGAGGACGAACGGCGCGCGCGAGACCATCTACACCCCGGCGAAGTTCCCTGAATATGGCGATATTCTGAAGATTGAAGAGCCATGGGCGCGCGTCATCATCATCACGCCGCCTGCCTCGCTCAGTGCACTCATCCAGATGCTCTATGATCACGAGGCGGTGACGCTCGCAACGGAGACCTATGGGGACGGACGCGTTGAAATGGATATTGAAATGCCGCTTCGGGAACTGATGCGCGGTTTCTTTGATAAGCTGAAGAATGTTTCTTCGGGCTACGCATCGCTTTCGTACGAGATACTTGCCGAGCGGGAAGCGGATGTGGTTCGGCTTGATGTTCTTATTGCCGATGAACCGGTGCCTGCCTTTGCGCGCGTCATTGCCCGCCGCCGCGTGGTAGAAGAAGGAGACAAGATGGTTGAGAAACTGCACGGCATCTTGCCCCGACAACTCTTTGTCACCAAGATTCAGGCCCGCGCGCTTGGGCGCATTATCGCGTCGCGGTCACTCTCGGCGATGCGCAAGGATGTTACGGGTTATCTCTATGGCGGCGATGTGTCGCGCAAGAACAAGCTCCTGGACAAACAGAAACGGGGCAAGAAGAAGCTCCTTGAGCGAGGCAGAGGGAAGGTGAATATTCCGGAAGAGGTCTTTATGAAGATGGTCCAGTCTTCTGCCGACTAGTTGCTATACTAGGGAAATGCGCGCGAAACAGTGGCGACAAGGGGTGCTTATTGGTATTCTCCTTCTCGTTGCCTTCTGGCTTGCAACGAGTATTTGGGGGCTCTTTGCCAAGGCCCATGTCGCCGTATCGGAGGCGCAGGAGGCGGCGTGGCAGTACCAAGCGCTTAAGGAGCGCAGGGCGGTGCTTGAAGCGAATCTGGCGGCACTCAACACCCCGCGCGGGGAGGATGCCGCCATTCGGACATCCTTTGGCGTTGCGCGGCCGGGAGAGGAGGTGATTGTGGTCGTGCCGCCGGCGCCAGCGACTACCACGAAACCTCTCTCGTGGTGGGAGAAGATACTGAGTTGGTTCTAAAGCGGGTATGGTTTAGTGGTAGAATGCGACCTTCCCAAGGTTGAGACCCGGGTTCGATTCCCGGTACCCGCACCGATATTTCTGCCTGCACTGAGGATCCCTTCTTAGGGCGACGTAGTGTGGATAACTCCGCATGCTATACTGGGCGCATAACTCTATAGACATGAACAAATCCGTCACTATTTACAGTACGCCGACCTGCCACTTCTGCCAGATGACCAAAGATTTCCTTAAGGGCAAGGGCATTGCTTATACCGAATTTGATGTCGCGCACGACCTTGAGAAGCGTCAAGAAATGATTCAGAAATCGGGTCAGATGGGCGTGCCGGTTATCTTCGTTGGCGATGAGATGATTATCGGTTTTGACCAGGAGAGGCTCGTGTCTACTCTTGGCATCACCGCATAACATCCGCCCCTATAGTTCAACGGATAGAACAGCCCCGTCCTAAGGGGTAGATGCTGGTTCAATTCCGGCTAGGGGCACCTGCTATACTGAACATGTCTATGGACCCAGAGCTGAAGCGAGAGCTGGATATGATTCGGGCGCTCGCGAAGGAGAATCACGACATGCTCCGCGCTATTCGCCGAGACCAGTGGCTCGGGTTTATCGGGCGGGTCATTGTGTGGATTATCGTCCTTGCGCTCCCGCTCTACCTCTACCAGC